>DASYSB010000021.1:0-10512 GCA_036003785.1 Nitrososphaera sp. | reverse complement strand
TATTCAAAGATGCCTGAGGAAAGCGCAGCCTGTGCGTCAGGCAAATAGTTTTTCACGTTTGCGAGCATCTCGGCGATGGGATCGTACATCACTATTTTTGCGTCACCGCCAGATTCGGCAAGCGCCACCCGGGACATGTTGCCGTACCCAGAGCCGGCATCAAGTACGACGTTGCCCGACATCACTCGCCCGCGGATGCCATGTTGCCTGTATTCCTCGTCCTTGCCGAGCGAGATTACCCTATTCACCCTATCGTAGACGGGAATTACGGCGCGCAGTACTTCTATTACTTCGCCCCAGTATCGGCTTCCGAGACCGGACAACTGCCGGCAGATTCTGTGACGCCATTATTATAGCTACAGAAAAGCAATTATCCTGCTGCTGTTCATGCGCAAGCAACTATGGTCAACTATCGCTGTCCTAAATGCAGCTCACCCCATTCAGTCGGGGTCGATAAGATTTTTGACGGCCGGCTAATATTCCGTTGCTCTAAATGCAAGATCTGTTCCCTTGTTCCCATGACGGGTAGCATGGACGAGGCGTACCTTGATTTTCTCGACCGGTATGAAAGCGGCACCGGTGTTGCAGACATCGGAGACCTCAAACTCTTGATGGAGCAGGAAAAAATAATCAGGCCAGCCAAAGAAATAGATGCTTTCATGGCCGCTGCCAACACTGCCGGCGACCCGCTTCTTGAGGATGTTCTTCGCTCGCAGCAGGACTATGTCGTCGACTTTCAGGCGATAGAAGAGCCGCCACCGGAGCTTGGCTCAGCCATTGAAAGTCTGCCTGTCGACGAAACGATAATCAATGTGTTGAAAAGCAAAAAGATCGAGCGGCTTTACAGTTTTCAGGAACAGGCGATCAAGAAAATCCTGCAGGGCAATGACTTGGTAATCACCGCGCCCACTGCGTCTGGCAAGACCGAGGCTTTCTGTATACCTCTATTGCAGAAAATCGCAGAAGAGGTGCAGCGCTTTGGCTCGCTGCGCACCGGAGAAGGGAAAGTGTCCGCAATCTTTGTCTATCCTACAAAGGCGCTGTCCCGCGATCAGCTGCCCAAGATAAGAGAACTGGCAGAGCCGCTTGGCGCAAGAGTTGCGCTTCTTGACGGCGATACGCCTGAAAAGGAGCGTGGCTCTATAATAGAGTCGCCACCAGACGTCATTGTCACCAATTTCGATGTGCTGCACTATCACATGATGCACCAGACGAAATTCTCGAGGATCTTGAGGACTGCCAAGTTTCTTGTAGTCGACGAAGCCCACGTCTACACCGGCGTCTTTGGTGCAAACGTGCACCACATCATAGCAAGGCTTGAAAGGCTCGCCGGCAAAAGGTTCCAGCTAGTCGCTGCGTCAGCAACCTTGCCAAACGCCGAGGAATTCTGCCAAACGCTCTTCGGCAGAAAGATGCAAGTTGTGCAGGGTAAGGGTAGGCGGGGCAGGATAAACCTTGCAATAATCTTTCCTTCCCTGCGCTCATACAGATCATTAGCGCTAGACCTTCTTCGGCAGACCACAAAGAGAAAGCACAGAACCATAGCATTTGCCAGCTCGCACCTCGGCTCCGAGCTCATGGCATTCTATGGGTCGCGGCAGGGCGTCAGCATCAAGGTCCATCGGGCCGGCCTGCCGCCTACCCTTCGAAAGGAGATAGAACAGGAGTTCAAAACGGGGCAGCTGATGGCGATATCCGCTACTCCTACGCTGGAACTTGGAATCGACATCGGAGATGTTGACGTGATAATTTCAAACATCGTGCCTGTCAACAGACTCACTCAGCGAGTTGGGCGCGCGGCAAGACGCGGGCAGCAGGGCTACGCCTTTCTCGCGCTTGGCAACGACCCGATAAGCCAGTACTACAAGATGCATCCTGCAGACTATCTTTCAGATCATGAATACGCATACACGGACCCGACCAACCCGTTCGTGCGGGATTACCAAGTGCTTGCGATGGCCTGCGACAGGCCGCTTTCTATGGGAGAATCAAAGCCCGTGTGGGACACGGTCCAAAAACTCGTATCAAAAGGCGTTATAAGGATGGTGAGGGAGAGGTTCGTTCCCGACATGAAGGAGGCCATGAAAATGCTCAATGAATACAGCATCCGGGGCATCGGAACCAGAGTCAACATCAAGTTCAACAAGAAAATCATTGGTGATCGCTCGTTGCCTCAGGCACTTGAAGAACTGCATCCAAATGCGATATACTTCCTTGGTGGCCGCCGCTACAAAGTTCAAGAATTGCATTTTGAGCAAGACAGCCCGCGCTATGCCGAGCTTACTGTGATCCCTTCAGATTATCCGTACTATACGAAGGCTCTGACAGACGAATGGCCATCCATTCTGGAAACATACGAGAAAAAAACAGTCTTTGGCATTGATGTGGCGTATTGCGCGCTCAAGATCAAAAAGAAGGTGCTGGGCTACGCGAACATCGAGATCGGACAGGAAGTAGCGCAGGGAACCAAGATCATGCTGGACAAGCCGCTCGAGTACGAGTTTGTCACTAAAGGCTTTGTATTCCGGGCACCCCGTCCTGCAGACATTTTGGAAAAAGTTGATGACGAGCAATACGTGGAGATGAGCGGCTTCCACGCGTCAGAGCATGTCATTATAGAGGGAAGCGCGATGATAACGGGCGGAGCGTCCCAAGACCTTGGCGGCATTTCTCTTGGGTCTTCAGGATTGATATTTGTCTATGATGGCAGCGTAGGAGGCAACGGCGCTAGCAGGGCACTGTTTGATAGACTCGACAAAGCGTTTGGTCGTGCATTGCGCATATTGTCGGAATGCCCCTGCAAAAGCGAGAGCGGCTGTCCCCGTTGCACGTATTCCTACCGATGCGGCAACAACAACGAGTTCCTCCACAAACATGCCGCCATCGAGGTGATGAATAGGATAGCAGACAACGAAAAGACAAAGATAGGCGAGAATGTCTGGGGAGACAGAGCACTCGTATAACTGGGTAAAGTTTAAGAGTGGTCATCGATGGTTGAGTAATAAAATTGGAAGAGGCTGTCACTGCTACGCGTGCAAAGTGGCAGGCACTTGAGCACAAAGGGGTAGCATTCCCGCCCGAGTACCAGCCAAGGGGGATCGTTGTAACGATCAAAGGGGAGAAGCTGCAGCTCAATCGGGATCAGGAAGAATTGATCTACGCGTGGGCAAAGAAAAAAGACACACATTACGTTCAGGACCCTGTTTTCCAGGCTAACTTTATGAACGACCTCAAGCCGCTTTTACCGGAAAAATACAAGAACATCACTATGAAAGACATTGACTTTTCAATCGCTTACAAATTGGCAGACGAAGAAAAGCGAATGAAGGAGCATGAAAAGGAAAGGTACAAGACCCTTGCAAAGGAGGAAAAGAAAAAGATCTCACAGGCCAAAAAGGCTGAGCGCGAAAGGCTCAAAGCGACATACGGCAAGGCGTTGGTGGACGGAGTTGAAGTTGACATCGCGAACTGGCTAGTCGAGCCTCCAGGATTGTTTATGGGCCGCGGCCAGCACCCGATGCGCGGGCGCTGGAAGCCACGCGTGAGACCAAAGGATGTTACGCTGAACCTAGGAAAAAATGCGTCCATGCCAGAAGGCAACTGGAAAGAGATCATCCACGACCAATCGTCAACTTGGCTTGCCACGTGGATGGAAAACCTGACTGGCAAGCGTAAATACGTGTGGCTCCACGACTCTGCCGCGCTAAGGCAGGAAAACGATAAGGCAAAGTACGACAAGGCGAAAAAGCTTGCCGAGCAGGAGGGCAGGGTGCACCGCGAAGTCATAAGGAGGATGATGAAGGGAGGCGACAAGACTGCGACGGTAGCTTATCTAATTTTGAAACTTGCCATGAGGGTGGGCGACGAAAAGGATCCTGATGAGGCCGACACAGTTGGCGCAAGCACGCTGCGGGTTGAACATATCAAATTCCCGCATGCAGCCAGCAAGCAGATGATAGAGTTTAATTTCTTGGGCAAGGACAGCGTTCCTTGGCAGAAGACACTGGAAATCAATTCAGACGACACAAAGGCATTATTTGAAAACCTGAAGAAATTCATGCAGGGAAAAAAGCCTACTGAACCGATTTTTGACGGCATCAATTCCCGCAAAGTAAACGTGTTCCTCCAGGACATAATGCCGGGTCTGACAGCCAAGGTATTTAGGACTTGCATTGCGACAAGGGTAGTGCAGCAAGAGCTGTCAAAGGCAAGTCTTGAACGAAGCTCTTCTGAGGCTCAGAAAATCTATGCCGCTAGGAAGGCGAACCTTGAAGCTGCAATAAAGTGCAACCACAAAAAAGGAGTCGACCCCAAGAATCCTGCCGCCAAAAAAGCGCTTGAAAAATTCGAAGAAACGGTAGCCAAAAAGAAGGAAGCGATAGCACAACTAAGGGCAGATATTGCCGCCAGGAAATGGAAGACGGATCTTCAGGAGCAGCGGCTAAGAGAGAGGCTGGAAAAGATGGAAGTTCAGCTAAAGCTCCAGCAGGAAACGCGCGACTACAGTCTGGGCACGTCACTCCGGAACTATATCGATCCGCGCGTTATGAAAGCGTGGCTCAACTACGTACAGCTTGACTGGACAAAAGTTTACACGGCGACGCTCCAGCGCAAGTTCATGTGGGTCGAAAGCCACAAGGACACAAACTTCCGAACGTTCTATCCTGAAACGAAAAACTAGTGCGTCAGAAGACTTATATCATTTCTAGCGTTCCTTTTAAGCTTGATCGGATATTCTAATGATATCTACATATCCTTGGAGAGATAGAATCAGATTTTTCATTCCAGGGATGCTCCTCGTTGCTGCAATTGCCAATATTCCAGTATCTGAGCAGCAGGAGCAAGATTACGCTTCGGAGTCCCTATTCATGGCCGTTTTTGCAAACGGGGACACACTTGTCGAGTACGATGTCAGTATTAAGGATCCGCTTGATGAGGAAATAAGGATCAAGCTGTACGGCGGCGCGCATATTAGCGATCTTATCGTCGTAGACTATGACGACGAGCTAGTGGACTATGACATCGGGAAAAGCCAGAATGAAATAGTGCTGAATACACCGGGGGTTCCTAACATCAGGATAAGTTACACGACTCCGGATCTTGCGAATAGGATTCAGGGCATATGGACTTTTTCGCTCAACTCTACCACCAGTTTTTCAGTAAGGCTCCCCCCTGACAGTGTGCTTATCGATAACGAGCCCATTCCCTCTTCAATCAGGTTTTTCAACAACCAGCCTCTTTTGACATTTGACAAACCTGGAGCCATTCGAGTTAGCTATGCAATAGGCGTCCTTGGAACAGAGGATCAGGCAAACATTGCGATACAAGTTGCCAACATAGCAATCAAGGAAACGCATGACAGTCACCCTGGCATTGTCTTAGTAGGAGCCGAGGATCTTGTCAAGAAGGCGATTGTAGCCCTGGACGGCGGCAAGTTCGCTGAAGCAGAGTCGCTGGCAGGCAAAGCAAATGATGCCGCAATTGCCGCAGGCAGAGACTACGAGAGCGCGCAAAGCTCAATTGCCGAAGCGGACCGCAAAATAAAGCAGGCGGCCAGCGAGGGCCGCGATGTTTCGGCTGCCGGCCAAATGTTTGAACAGGCAAAGAACGAATTTGCAAGCGGCAACTATTCAGCTGCCAAAAATTCTGCGGACGACGCAGCTGGAGCGATAGGTAGCAAGCCGCCCGATCCACAAATGCCCTTCCCGGTGATTATCGCCGGGGCGGTAGCCGCGGCGGGTGGCGTGGGGGCGCTGGTCTTTCTTAAGATGAGAAAGCAGCCCGCAATGCGAGTCCATAGGAGAGAACCGCTTAAGGTTTCTGACAACAAGACGACAATATTCAGACCCCCTGCGGCATTACAAGAGAAAGAAATGGAAGACGAACCTGTTGGAGTGGAAGGGTCCCTTGAAACGGAGAACAGCCTGCCGCTCGAGCCGGGCACAATACCTGATTCACAGATCGACAAGTCGGTACTCGGAAGAATAGTTGGTAAGGTAATTGAAGAAAGACCGCATCTTCGTCCTGAAGACCAAGATGTGCTGAAATTCCTTGCCGAAAGAGAAGGGGCTGCCTTTGAAAGTGAGATCAGGACCAAGTTCCAGCTCCCCAAAACCACGATATGGCGATTGGTCAAGAGGTTAGAAAGGGAGGAACTAGTCGAGATACGCAAAGCCGGCGGCCAGAATCTAATCAAATTCAAGTTTGAGGACAAGCTGCCTTAGCCACGCTTAAATAAAGCAAAATCAATAATTACTTATGAGCTACGTCCCAGATGACATTTCTTCCCTACTGTCTACGCCTATTGAAAATTACATAAATACTAACGTAGAAATTCTAGAAAGTGACAAGTTCACGGACGAGGCGCTGAACCTCATGAAGGAGAAGGGTATCAGGAGCGTCCTTGTGTCGCACCTTGGTGAGGTCATGGGAATTGTCAGTAAGACTGACATCTTGTTCAAGGTAATGTCGCAGGGAAGAAACCCAGGCAAGGTTCGCCTTCGGGAAATAATGACAAGCCCCGTGCTGGCAGTGGATCCGCACAACACAATCCAGGAAACACTTTCCATCATGGACAAGCACGTAGTCCGGCAGGTCATAGTCAGCTCGCATTCAGCCGTCCTTGGTATGGTTTCACGCGACGACCTTTTTGAAAAGATTCACATGGCAACAATGTCTACTGCACATACTGCAATCAAGGGGACGCCTGTCTGCATCATAAACCCGAAGGCGATTGTCTACATGAAGGACATCAATACCGCCAAGCTAGTCTGCCCCTACTGCGAGTCGCCTTTTGATACAAAGGAAGGATTATCAAGCCACATCGACAGACTCCACTCTGGGTCTGGTGTGCTTGAAGGCGATGTCAGACGCATGTTTGAATAGCAAAAACATACTCGAGGTAGGATAATAGTACATTCAGGTGCTTGCATAGCTTATATTATGTAATGCGAAATTTCAGCTGGCAATAGCCGGGGTAGCTCAGCTTGGTTAGAGCGTACGACTCATAATCTCATAAAATAAGAAATCGTAAGGTCGCGGGCTCAAATCCCGCCTCCGGCACCTTCTCTCAATATGAATGGACATCGGACTTGTGTTCGCGTAGGTATTTCTTTTTCTTGAATCGCTCGTTGCACTTTTCGCATTTGAATGGCTTTTCAAATTCTTCAAGGAACCGCCGCTTCCGCTCTTCTGGTGAATCTATAACACGGTTCTGGTTATCGGTATTTATCATAACATTGGAACATTATCTTTTTCATTTATTTACTTTAAGTAAGATCGTTCTGTACGTCGTTATTCTTCAATGTTCTTTTTTCGCATCTTTTTGTAATTAGAGTGTCCAAGGTAAAGATCTGAAAAGCTGCTTGGATCGCGCGGACCCTCTTCCCTGTCATATATTTCGCGCCTGGCGCCAAGGCCTTTGCACCAGGAGCACACGAGCCCTTCCACGTATACCCTCCGTTTGCAATGGACGCATTTCGGCATTTCCAATTTGTTAGCCATGCGTCGTATTCTTAACCAGATGTGTGTAATAATGCATGATAAAACAACAGCTCTTATAATGCCGCATACTATATCGACAATATTGCCGAGAAGGACGATCTATGGCCGCTGCCCAAAGTGCAAGACAAAAAGTGAGCTTGAAGTCGTCTCAGGGACACCAGGCAGAGAAAAGTTCCGGTGTAACCAGTGCTATCACAATTTCGGAATGGACGAACTCTGAGCCAGACACGATTATACATATGCCCCTTTTTTGGGGTACATGCAGTCTGCCTGTTCCCGTAATGCGGGCCTCCGGGTGGTAAGAGAAGTCGAGCGGTCTTCCGTTATTCGTCCATATGACGAAATAGTGACTTAGATGTCCTTATCTATTACTTGAACGAAACAGATAGTACGAAAAGGACAGTAATAGCCGGATCGGTTCTTGTGCTTTTCATTATCCCATTGGCAATAACAAAGGCTTATGCCCATAGTACTGAATCGATCAGTTGCACAGTTGGAGGAAGATGCACTGACCAGCCTGATTCTAACTTGCCATTTTACTTGTTCGCAATATTTATTGGACTTTCTTCTTTGGTTACATTCGTTTTATGGAAAAATAGGGCGAAGCTGAGACGTTTTCCCGCGCTGAACATCTACTTACCAGAACCTAGAACGAATGTTGTTTTTTTCATAATCGGCGGACTGCTAATTATTTCAGCATCACTTTACTTGTCACGCTTTGCTATCCCCATGATTGATAATTGTCAACGCATGCCGGATTCATATTATTATTGCACCGAACAAATGGGTAGCCTTCAACTGATTTTCCTAATTAGTATGCCGATAATTCTAGGCGGTATCTGGTTGATGCTATGCGGGCTACAATCAAGATCGCTAATTAGCCTAAAACATACTTAAAACGACATCAGATTCGTTAAGTTCTATCTCGATTTCCTTGTTTGAAACTACACTTTTGTCGGTTGATTTTTGAACCTCTACCTGTATGGCCAGCACACCAACCACCAACGCGATGATTGCCCCACTGTACGCTGCCTTTGAATCTAGCGAAACGAAGTGCGACAAACCAGACATAATCCACCTTGTCTTGCAGAATAATCAGGATAGATTATATATGAATTGCAAAACAGTCTTTGCGGTGCCGTCGTAGCTCAGCCTGGGAGAGCACTCGACCTTTTTGGGGTGAAGCTGAAGACCGAGCTGTCGTGAGCTCAAATCTCACCGACGGCACTCTATGCTTTAACTGCGTTTCTAACCATCTTGGCCACGTTATCGATTATCCTGCCGGAAGCTGACAGATGGTTCTTGGCTTCAAATATCGCTGCCAATTCCCGCTTTGACAAGTGTCTTGAAATGCTCTTGTTCCTGGAAGCCGCGTCAAAAAAGTGATCACCTGATTCAAGCGCTGCAAATGCGATACGCTGTATATCGCGGTATGCCTCAAAACGTGCAACACCTTTCTTTACCAACGCCTCAAGTACAAACTCGGCGTAGATCTGTCCCTTTGTTATTTCTATGTTTGACGTAATCTTGTCCCTATTCACCTTTAGCTCCGAAACAACTCTGGTCATTGCGTTAAGCATTTCATCAAGCAGTATCGCCGCCATAGGTATAGTAAAGCGCTCGTTGGCAGAATTTGAAAGGTCACGTTCGTGCCACAATGCAATATTCTCCATCGATACGCTAACAAGCGAGCGTAACATCTTGGCAAGCGAAGATACCCGCTCACTTTTTATAGGATTGCGCTTTACCGGCACGGCGCTACTCCCCATCTGGCCCTTGCGGAAGGGCTCGGCGACTTCGCCTATCTCTGTGCGCTGAAGGTTCCTGATCTCTACTGCGATTTTGTCGAGAGTCGAACCAATAAGCGCAATGCAAAATTGCATCTCGGCAAAGCGCTCGCGGGGTATAACCTGCGTTGCAGCGTCCACAGGATACAGCCCAAGCCTCTGCGCAACAATCTTTTGAACTTCGAGCGCCTTGTCACCCATTAACGAACCGGTGCCAACTACTCCCAGCGTCTTGCAGAGCATAAAACGCTTCCTGCCCTCCTTGATACGTTCAAGGTGCTTGGTCATTTCTGCGGCCCACACTGCAAATTTCAGTCCAAATGAAATGATGCTGGCGTGCTGCCCATGCGTCCTGCCAACTGCCGGCATCGCTCTAAACTGTACCGCCATGTCTGACATCAATAAAGCCAGCTTGCCTACTTTTGACTCGATGATTTTGAATCCATCACGCATCTGCATGCAGGTCGATGTGTCGATGATATCGTTGCTCGTCAAGCCATAGTGTATCCACGGCTTTGCCCTTGCAGAAACCTGCTCGCTAAGTGCTTCTACCATCGCGGCAGTGTCGTGCTCGGATACCGCCTCAAGCTCGTTGACTCGGGCAAGAGTAACTCTGCCCGAGCGTGCTCCCTTTGCAATTTCCCTGGCCGCATCTGTGGGAATCATTCCTATCTGGGCCTGCGCCTCGGCAACGGCCGCCTCAAAGTCCAGCTGATATTGAAGTCGCTCCTCCTCCTCGAAAATCCGGCGCATCTCTTTGCTACCGTAACGTCCCGAATCTATCGGCAGAATTGGCATCCGGTGTAGAGCGGTAGAGTGCTGAAAATAAATCTTATTAGCGTACATCTCACCACCATGGGCACAATTGTCCAGCCGGGCAGGCTTTACGAAATAACAGGTGAGCCCGTGCTAAAAGAGTACAGTGATAGATTTGCTGCCTATGCCAAGGAAGGCTTATAATTACTTTAAAGGACATAGCAGCAACAGAATTGAGCGAGCTTGTCACAAGGAGCGGTAGCCACAAAGTCAGGAAGATAAGCGATCTAGAATATCGCATAGACCCAAACTCTGCGACGGGAATGAAGGTCCCAGTCACCATCTACGCTAACGACTCTCTGATATCAAAGATGGTAACTGATAGGACAATCGACCAGGCTGCAAATGTCGCAACGCTGCCGGGCGTCATGAAACATGTCGTGGTGCTACCGGACGGCCACGAGGG
>DASYSB010000020.1:0-42970 GCA_036003785.1 Nitrososphaera sp. | reverse complement strand
GCCGAGCCTCCGCCCGCGATGATTGCAGGTTTCTGAACAACGTCCTTTACGACCATTAGTGCATCGTGCATCGATCTCTCTGCTTCCTCGACTACTCTTTCAGACCCTCCTCTAATCAATATTGAGATTGCCTTTGGATTCTTGCATTTTTCGACAAATACCCATTTGTCGGTTTCCACTTTTCTCTCTTCAATAAGTCCTGCAAATCCAACGTCTTTTGGAGATAGATCGTCGAGATTTGAGACAACTCTTGCGCCGGTTGCCT
The DNA here is from genome assembly GCA_036003785.1 of Nitrososphaera sp. GTDB lineage: Archaea > Thermoproteota > Nitrososphaeria > Nitrososphaerales > Nitrososphaeraceae > Nitrososphaera. The sequence continues at coordinate 42,705 of DASYSB010000020.1, read as the reverse complement.
TTGCCAGGGCGTTTACATCTGATTCCTTTACCCTCTTTATTGCGGAAATACTTGCCTTTGTGAGATATTCCAGAGCCACATCGTCAATTCCTTTCTGGCAGATTACGATGTTTACACCAGACCGCATTATCTTGTCTACCATAGTCTTTATAATCCTAGTTTCTTCTTCCAAGAACATCTTCATCTGATCTGGCCTGTCTATACTGATTTTGGCTTCGAACTCGGTCTTTTCGATCTCTAATGATGAGTTGAGCAACAGAATCTTTGCGTCAACTATCTTCTTCGGCATTTCAGAATGAGCTATTTCTTTGTCTATGATTATACCGTTGATGAGGCTTGAATCACGCATTGCTCCGCCAGGTTTCTTTTGCACCTTTACGTTGTCAAGATCTACTGTCATGAAGTGATTGTCGTTAGGAAGTTCTATATGTCCGGTCTTTTCAGCCACTGCGAGTATTGCGTTAACAGCAAGGTCAGCTAATACATCACTATCGACAGAGACGATTTTCGACTCCATGCTAGTCCTTGCAATGTTCTTCAGGACGGCATGATCGTCTGCTGTTACTTCCTCGGCGATTTTATTCAAGATTTCCATAGCTTGCCTCATCGCCTTGCGATAACCGTCGACGATAACAGTTGGATGAATGCCCTTCTTGATCAACTCTTCAGCTTTCTCGAGCATTGCGCCGGCGACTATTACAGACGAGGTTGTTCCATCGCCAACTTCGTCATCAACCGCCTTGGCAATTTCAACCATCATTTTGGCAGCCGGATGCTGTACATCCATTTCCTTCAGTATCGTAGCGCCGTCGTTTGTAATCGTTACGCTCCCCATGGAATCAACAAGCATCTTGTCCATTCCGCGCGGCCCAAGAACCGACTTTAGCATTGACGCGACGATCTTTGCCGCCTCTATGTTGTTCTTGAGCGCATCTCTACCCCTTGTTTGCGAAGAGCCTTCTTTTAACAGCATCACGGGAACTCCTTCCCGCGTTGCTCCTACGACAGATAATGATGACATTAGATGACTATTTAGTGTCTGTTTGTCTACAAATGTCATGCGCCCACAAGTGCCTCGTTGTGGGACGAAATGCTTACGGAAACCAGGCAACTGGTCTAAAGGACCAGTTTTACGATTTGGGTGAGCATTCTATCACGACCTCAATTTATCTCTGAACGTAGCATTTGTAGAGACATCTCAGTATCGACTAGTTAAGTAGGTTGCTTCCGTGTTTGCTCTTCTAATGGTCCGCTCACTTCCGTATCCAGCTCCTTGTTACATCTAGGACACTTCACAGGGGGAATTGTTTCGTCTATTTCTATCAGCTTACTTCCATCGGAAGGGCATCTCTCTTCAAAATCCTTATCATGAATATCAGCATATACGAACTTTGACTCTACTTTACAGATGAAAAGCCGGTATTCTGCATAATCTGCGTTAACGTCTGTAAGAGTTTGGTCAAGGTCTGAGCTACCAAGTGGCAATTTCGACTCGTACCCACAGCTTTTGCACTTAAAGTGATAAATTTGCATTATTGCAATTTGATTATCTCATCCCACGTGCCCGATAGTGAGAACATGAAGTATTTGTCATTATTTCCGGATTCAAATTGAAGTATGTCTCCAGCCGCTATCTGGATTCTAAATAACTTATTTAGGAACTGTATAAAGCTAGGGCCCGCAACTATACTTTGGGCTTCATGTTCAAACGGCTTGTTGTAGTACTTTTTCAAAATTTCGGTCAGTCCCATATTGCTGAGTTCTTCCACCAAATTAGCTAAATCCACAAACGTCGCGTTTCTTTTGTATACCTTAATTGTTGCCATTGTAATATGTCCTCGTAGCCAGTATTCTGACGCTTCCTTATAGCGCTTGTCTATGCGGAATACAAACTGTGAAGGTAGATATACTGAAGATAATAATGTAGATATAAGAATGATAAGAACATGCAAGTCCTGTGGAAAAGAGTTTCAAAACTTTAGTCAGGGAGTAGTATATTCAAGTGTTGCCATAGGCATTTTGGATTTCTGTTCAGATGTTTGTTGTATGAATTATCTTAATAATTTATCCACAAAGAGATAACGATCACGCGGCTCGTGAGGCTAACCGCCTAGGAGTACCGAATGCGTCTTTGACACATTGATGAATAGTATTATCCAAGTTCTGAACCTGCCAACGACCACTGATAAGTAGAACGAAGAGGATCAGTTGACCACAAAACTTGCATTGTCGCGTAGAAGCCGTTTGAAACCCCCCTGATTTTGCAAGTCAAATCTGCAAAAGGGGCAGGATGCTGTGCTAATGTTCATCCTGCTGCTGATAGCTGACATACACTACAAACACATCCGTGACTATTAAGGCTTCAAAACCATCACATTCAGTTAGACGTAATCTCTCTTCACCTAACAAAGGTTCTTATTGCATGCGTGGGTATCTATAGTTACTTTCACTCCCTCCACGAGAGGTTTGTGGGCCTCGGGATTCAGATCGTAGCTTTTCAATTGTCATTTTCACACTGAGTCTTGGGGCCAGGATGAAGTAACCTTTAACCAGTCGTGCATTTGATGCCATTATCGTTTGATGTGCGCACCTGGCAAAAAACATCGAGCCTAATGATAGCAAGAAACCTTAGATACTACAGCTGAACTATAGAGTGAGCCGCGATGATTTTGTTATCCCTAGCTGATGGCCAAGAATTATGCTATACGAGGGATGATCTAACTCTGAGCGACACAAAATTAGATTCCAAAACAAATACTCAGGTTACGGACAACCTACTTCCATGATCACCTATCGGTAAGAATTAATCACCCAAAATACATAATAAAACGAGAGGTTGACAATCGAAGGTCGTCTTATAAGCGGCTGGTTACCATTTATTTATGCGAAATTTATTTGTGACCAACTACAGGTTAATAGGGATATTCTCCTCGTCGTGGACACTGGAACCGCCATTACTACAATAAATGAATATGATGCTCGAGAAATGAAAATAGATTACTCTAAATTGACAAGAAACCAAGATTCGCTGGGGATTGGAGGCTCAGCCGAGTCATATATAGCAGATTCATGCCATTTGTATTTCGGGGAAGGAATAGAATCCGTCGATGTAAAGCCTGTCAAATTTCTGAAACAAATCAATGTTGAAAAAGCTGATCAGGAGCGATATCCAAGCCTCTTGGGTATAGACGTACTCAGAAATTACAAAATTAGTTTTGCAGATTCTAAAGTGATTTTGGAAAAATAAGAACTTGAATCGCATGAAAGAATAGAGCGTTACAATGCTGCTCGGGGATATTCACGACTCAGTGGCAGAGCACCCAAAGATAACAGTCCCACTTAACTAATGTTCATAGGCTCTTTAGTGCTACTGTCCTCCATATCCTAATGGAAGAGTATGTTACTCATAGGAGAATCAAGAACGCGTCTTTTGGTATGGACATGCAACAAATGCCCCGGGCGTTTTGCTTACTATATTGAACTCCGAAAGCATATATCTGATACCCACACATCATAATCTATGATCGGCGCTTTTGTGGTAGTTAATTGTCACTTTCCATTTGATACAAGAATCATGGATGAAATATCAAAGATCCCATCAGTGACGCATCTTTATAGAACTGAGGGAAGATATGATCTTATGGTCAAGATAAAAGCAGAAACAAAAGACATGCTAGTAGATATGATTTCTCGCGATGTCAATGCAATTCACGGAGTCGACGCCACTCTTACAATGATCATAGCATAGCTCAGGTAATGTCAATCTTCTTTTTCGTGCCCTTCTGTATTGCAACTGTAGGCTTTTTGCACGAGCTGGCTCAAGCCAAGACTTCGTTAGTTTATGATATTCAGGAATTGTTCAGGTGGCTGGTTGACCTGTCAGCTTTACAAATACTTGAAGCAAAGAAACTGAAGAAATCAGACTTTATGATAACGGAAAACTACCATCTGAGACTACCCTTACAGCAAAGCTGTCAATTGAGAAAATCAGGCTAAATATGGACATGAAAGAACCATACAAACACGGTAAGCAGTTCACTTGCCAGACCATTATACCCGATTTATTATTAGTAAACGTAATGAGTCGCAACTCAATATTCCCACTACGAAACTGCGACGTTCCGATTCTTTGGAACTGCGGCAGAAAATCCATGCAATTTCTCCAAATGAAAGAAAAAGACGTGTAAGCAAGTCTACGCTTTGGTGCCAGGAAAAGAAAGTTGCTGAGGGGAAGCCGGTCAAGTTCTACAGCAAGATTCTGTCAAGACTAAAATCGTAATCAGGCTATGAGATTGATTACAATCTACCTCGCGGGTAACAATTCTTGGTAAACCTTGGCCATTATCCTATGTCGATCTGTCATGATGCCCTTGGCATCTTTAACCATTAGCAAATGATATTCAACATTTGCCTCAATTGAACGTTGAAAGCTATTTTTTAATAGCTTTACCAGTTCTTCCTCTGCCAGACCGTTTCTAGAGATGACTTCATCTATCCACCCAAGTTGTTCAAGATAGAATTTTTCATACCGGTCTCCAGATTTTCCTCCTTTAATGGTCGTTTAGTGATGGTCAACGATATGGTGGCCTTCCAATCTGACTTTCCTCAGAATTGATCGCCGGGGTGCTCGAAGCCGTTCTGACTTTTCGTCTTATTCGATTCACCAGCAAAGCCGGTTTCAGCTCTCGTGCGCGTCTGGTCTCTTGCAATATCATTCTCGAACGTAGTTTCGCCTTGTACTTCAGATTCCTCGGCTTTGTTCGCAGTCTATAGCCACAGCATGGGCACCAGAGTCCATCCCATTTGATGAATATTTCACATATCTGGCATCTCTTTTGTCCACTGGCGTACCGGCCTGAGCCGACTGGCTTTTGAGCCCTGTGTCGGGTACATATTCCCTTACATGTCATTCGCTTCTCATATCTCCTATGACAATCTACTACAAATGTGGCGCCTCAACGTGCTTGGGAGCCCCGAAAACAAAAAAACCCTTATGCCTATCAACTACAACTGACAGAACCATAGTTTGCATTCAAATGGCTTTTCAAGATTATGCGGTGAAAACACTATTCCTATTTGTTACTTCAGCCATAGTGCAAAATGCCGTGCCGTGATGTGATTAGTTGTTTCCATTCAGGATGTTGTCTGTTAGATTCGCTCCTTCACTTATTTGACATTAATCAATACTTATTAGACAATTGATGCATAGATAAGAGAGGTTTGGAAAGGAAACAATCTGATCGACATGCACTTCTATATAAAAATGAAAAAGGTAAAATAATACCTCTTGACGACGTTAATCTCGACATTTTGAAGAACATGCTGAATGACGCGACAGTTTCAGATTCTGCACTTGCAACCAAATTGAACTTGGCTGGTGCTAACATTAAGCGCAGAAGGAGATTAGTCGAAGCCAACTTCGCTTCAAGAAATTACCTGTTAGATGTCTCGAAACTTGGATGGCGAATCGGCGATATTCAAGTGGATGTAGGAAAGGGCAAAAGCGAAGAGTTGGCAGAACAAATCTTTGCCATGTATCCAAACATTCTAGAGATATCTTTGCGTGTGAATTCCACAGCAACTGTCTCTGCAAGGGTCTTTTACAAAGATAACAATGAACTGTTTATCATCATAGATAAGATCAAGCGCCTGCCATTTGTCCGAGATGTAGCTTTTTCCGAGATAGTAAAGATTGTCAGGTCAAGGAGCATAGGCACGATGAAGGACATTTTTCCCAAGAGAGCCGAACGGGTAAAAGTCATGAAGGCGAAAAAAATCAGGCATGGAAGCTAGACCATTAGAAGTGTGGCTCACTACAGTACGGCTTTAAATAATTAATTTTATTTTCTCCACAACTAAGGCTCGTAAGCGAAATGCCTGCAAGATTACTCGTAGTAGACGACGAAAAAGATATTTACAGTGTTCTTAGCCAGGGCCGGAAAAATGCTGGATACGAGGTTGATAGCTTTACCAACCCCGAAGAGGCTTTATCTAAATTTGCTTCGGGTCGATATGCACTAGCGTTCACGTCTTCCCTTTCATCACTAACGTTTACGTGCTGTGATCGTATATGTTTTCTCTACGTACCATCTGATACTATCTTTAAATGATGACCACCAGTCAAGGAAGGAATCGGCTTTCTCCGCTTCGAAGAGAAGGAATCCATTATACTCCGTTCCCCATGCATGGTTGTATTCGCCGATAAGCTCAACGTCTCCAGGCAGACCATTCCTAAGTTCACGCCATTGCTGTACGGCTTTCTGCGCTTCTTCTTTCGTCATGGATTTGTATTTGTAAAACACTAGAAATGTAGCGGCCATGTCTTGTTTCTTCTCAGTGATATGACACAGGCTCTAATAAGATCATCTGTTGCGATATTTCTTTGAGAAGCAAATAAGGACTGGAAAAGCTTTCTTCTTTCAAATATTAGTAACGATTCCTTTTATAGTCTTGGCTGTCAACTACATCATGTCAAAAGCCTTTGTTCTTTTGAATTGTGACATTGGATCTCAAGATACGATAATCGATGAGCTCTTGACATGTAACGGCGTTTCTTACGCTCACAAGACGCATGGCGTATATGATATAATTGTCATGCTAGAATTAAGCTCGCAGCAGGAGCTAAGAAACACAATTGCAAAGATTCGCAGAATAGATGCTTTACGTTCCAGTCTGACGTTAATAGTCACAAAAGAATAACCTTCAAAGTGGGAATGGTTGCTTGACACACGCAAAAAGCATGTCTAGAAAAGACGACTTGCAAATGATTTGGGTGTGCGACCAATGCCACGACGTTTTCCTGTTTCATACCGATTCAGTAATAGATATGAATGAGTCTAATAAGCATTAAATCCTAGAACAATTTTCTAGTTCTACCTATCATCAGTGCAACGTAGACAATCTTTTGGTGATGGGCTGAGTATAGGTGCGCAGGCACAATCGTCATGTTATAAGGTTGAAGGCATGGTGACACGCATGAGGGGTCGGTTAGGGTCCACGAAGTTATTGGTGGAAAGTGTTTTCGGCTGTACTCGCCTACATCTCCATACCACCCATTCCGGGTGGCATGCCGCCCATGCCTCCCATTCCGCCTGGAGGCCCGGATGGTCCACCGGACTTGCTTGAAGCGATGACATCGTCGATTCTCAGAATCATACATGCTGCTTCCGTGGCGGACTTAATTATCTGCTCCTTGACAACAAGTGGTTCAACAATATCGAGCTTTGACATGTCAGCGATCTTGCCATTTCTTGCGTCAACTCCTATTGAATGGGAACCCTTGCTTTGTTTTGCGCGTATTTCAGTTAGGGTGTCTATCAGATCCATTCCCGCATTTTCAGCCAGCGATAACGGAATGACTTCTAGGGCCTCTGCAAATTTTTCGGCTGCGAGCTGTTCACGACCGGAAAGAGTGTGTGCCCACTCTCTGACCTTTGCTGCGGCAAACGCTTCTGGGGCTCCTCCACCAGCAAGTATGACTGGGCGCTCAAGCACATCTTTTGAAACCATAAGCGCATCGTGGACTGAGCGCTCCGCTTCATCGACGACTCGCTGAGAGCCACCTCTTATCAATATGGTAACGGCCTTAGGGTTTTTGCATCCTTCAATAAAGACCCACTTGTCTGTCTCCACCTTCCGTTCTTGAACTAGCATCGCATAGCCCAAGTCTTTTGACGTAAGGTCATCAAGATTTGTTACCAATCTTGCGCCGGTAGCCTTTGAAAGGCTGGTCATATCACTTTCCTTTGCCCGTCTTACTGTCAATATCCCAGCCTTGGCGAGGTAATGCTGGGCAGAATCGTCAATCCCTTTCTGGCAAATTACGACATTTGCTCCGCTTTGAGCTATTTTATCGACCATTAATTTGAGCATGCGGGTCTCCTCATCAAGAAACTTTTGCATCTGGTCCGGCGAACTGATGTTTATCTTGGCATCAAACTCAGTTTTTTCGATTTCCAGGGCAGAGTTTATCAAAGCAATCTTGGCTTCATCTATCTTCTTTGGCATGCCACTGTGCACTACTTCTTTGTCAAGCACAACACCCTGGATTAAAGTGGTGTCATGAATCGAGCCTCCGGCCTTCTTTTCTACCTTCACGTTATCGATATCTACCTTATAACCAGAATCTGTGCCCTTCTCCGCAACTTGCATAGCAGCCCTAACAACAATGTCTGCAAGCAAGTCAGCTTCTCTTGAGACCAGCTTTGTTTGCATGGATGTCTTCGCAACTCTGATTAGCTCCTGTTTTTCGTTACCATGAACTTTCGTTGCAACGCTGTTGAGAACTTCTATTGCCTTTGCAGCGCTTTTTCTATATCCATCCACTATGAGCGTAGGATGTACATCCTTGTCGATAAGCTCCTCAGCTTTCTCTATTAGCGCACCAGCGATTACAACTACTGAGGTGGTACCATCTCCAACTTCGTTATCTGTTGCCTTGCTTATCTCTACCATCATCTTGGCAGCTGGATGTTGAACATCAATCTCCTTTAGGATAGTTGCACCATCGTTTGTTATTGTTACGTCTCCTAGTGTATCTACCAGCATCTTATCCATGCCTCTGGGACCTAGGGAGCTGCGTACCACTTCGGCAATCAGTTTTGCAGCTGCAAAATTGTTTTTCTGAGCTTCTCTGCCCTTGTCTTGTTTGGAACCATTCTTCAAAATGAGGATTGGCATTCCACCAGCGCTGGCTTGTTGTATTGACATGATCTTAAGCTAAAGTTCAGGAATAAATGCTTTGCATGTTATTCATGTAAATTACTGTAGCACTTGAATTCAAGGAGATGTGTTAATATCTCTCATAGGAATGCACTATAGTGCCGGACGACCAATATTCGTCTTTAAAGCAGGGTTGGAAGGATTTCTACTGGAAACGCCGGAAAAAATGCTCTAATAAAACGCGAAAATAGCTATGAGCAAGGAAATACCGAATGTTTGGGGAATCGGTCATGAAAGATTTCTTGCCTTGCCACTACAATATTGAACTAACTTTGCAGCGAAGTGATTCCATCCTGCAGTAGTCTCCTTGAAATGCTTCTCCATATCTTGGCTAAATCCAGAATGCACTAGAGTGACCTTTGTCCGATTCTTACCTACCTCTTCAAGGTTCCACGTAACTATCGTTGGCTGAGGGCGAGTGCCGTCTGGTTTGTAATCATAAAAATGGTGAGCAAGATGACTACCCACGTCTTCGAACCCCCGCGATAAGGTAAATCCATTACAGCTCACAGGCTTGAAACAAGCCATTTTCGTACTCAAATGCATGAATGATGGATTGCCTGAAAGAGGCATTATAGACTTGTTCCAAGGCGACAGGCAGCTCGTAGAAATCTGGAAGGCTTTTCTTATCCACAACCGTTGGATGGAGCATCCTGACGGCAAATGGATAATCACAGATAAGGGTAGAGTGGATCATGAAACATAATGTATGAACCGAAGAGCCGAAGTTTGCTCGAAATTGACGCTTTGACCGCGCTGACAATCCTTAGTCGATGTTCCGAGCTTGGAAAAGCAGAGAAAGTAGCGAAAAATGTACTGCATCTATAATCCAGACTCGTTTTATATTGCCAAAACCATAGAATGATGAAATGAAATATAGAAGTAGAACGGAAATCGTATCAAATATTCTTGAAGCTGCGAATGGTGGCGCGACAAAGACCAAGATAATGTACAAGGGTTTCTTGTCTTATGCTCAGTTAAAGGAATACTTGGCCATTTTAGTGCATAATGGGCTCTTGGAATACCATGAAGGAGAAGCTAAATTCAATACGACCAGCAAAGGGCTCAAGTTCCTCAGCATATATACACAGTTGGACTTGCTGGCACCTACTGCGAGCATGGGAAAATAGAAACTAGAAATAAATTCAGCACAAACCTGAGTGTCAGCAATTATCCTACGCAATTACGCTACTGGTTCTCCACAAAAAAGCTGGAGAGGCTACGGACTAGCTGCCTTTGGCTGCAGCGTTTTGCCGAAATATGCCTTCACGTGTGGTCTGTATAGGTAATAGAGAATTATGCCGCTGATTGCAATGCTCACTATTGATCCGACATTTCCAGTTAGCATTGAAACGACTCCCATTGCGATGTTGATGATGGACAACGCCACATTTATTGTCCATGCCCATTTCTTTGCTTTGAATAGACCGTATGCTACAATCAAAGATATGATGCCTATGATTATCAGTATACTACCGATGGATGCTGAAATGATTCCGAGATAATTTACTGGAATCATGCTTGGAATTTGTGATTCAAATCCGTTCATGGAGGCAAGGTTTGGGAAAACAGCAGCAATCGCTGCAAGAGCTATTCCTGACCCTAACATCAGAATTCCGCCAATTATCGTAAGAATTCCGATTATGGTGACGCCCGTAGGCCGGCTTTTTGGTATAGTTTCCATGCCCGTCTAGACAATACCCCACCTTTAAAGGGGCGTATTGGCATGCAATGCTATCCCGAAGTTCTGCCTCAAATGTATAAATCGACATCCCAAATGAATCAAAAAAGCCGATAACCCGCTTTGATATTGTCCTGGTGCATTGGAACAATGCATTTGGATTATTAGACCAATTTTGTGACCTCTTCTGTATTTTTGTCCTTTTGAAGAGCTATTTCTGGCCCTACGACATTTGTAGTCAAATGTCCAATAATTAATGATGTTTAACGCTTTTGTATTGTTAAATTGCGATATTGGCACAGAGGGGGCCATCATAAATCAAATGAATACTATCCCAGGTGTTTCAGAAGCAGTGCGAGTCTCAGGCGTCTATGATATAGTAGCGAAACTGAGCGATGAGTCCAAGAACAAAGTATCATTGTTGGTAAAGAAAATTCGTGCGATTGCCAACATCAGGTCAATCCTAACGATGATTGTAGCGAGTGAAAACGCTCCAAAGCAACTGGAAGTGATTTGAAATTGGCAAAACCTTACGAGACTAGGCCTGCAACACAGAGCAAAAACAAGGCTCCTGGATTTTGCATAATTTGTGCAGCGGTAGCAACAACGGAAGCTTTGTTCCAACTAAAAGATGCTGTAGTAATTCAAAGATACTGTGACAAATGCTTGCGCAGCGCAGAATACGATATTAGATAGACCCTAAAGTATGATTTTGATAGTCGCCATTTCGGTCCCTACGATCGTTCTAAACTTGAGACTTACCTTGTCTTTGCGTTCAGAAAATCAATTGTAACTCCACGTTTCCTATCGATATTAACGACGCTAACTTCCTTAGGGCCTATTGGAATAGATTCCAAAGGCTGATTTTCATACGCGCACATAGGACATTTGTTGAGTCTTATCCCTCCCGACAAATCAGTAGCGCACCAGTAACAAGAGTTGCAAATTAAAAACACTCTCCGATTTGAAAACGAACTAAGTTCGATGACAAGCTCTATTGCTGCTGACAAATGGAGCTAAAGCACATAGAGCATTGATATAAGATAGTATGGTTCATTCCACCGGAAGAATCTATGTCCGTTAAGAAATCAAGTTGTCTCGATTTTCACAATGGAAGAGTAAATGTGAATGTTGCCCCGCCTTCCTTGTTGTTTCTACCGCTAATTGTCCCACCGTGAGCTTCAATGATACTTTTGGATATGAATAATCCGAGACCAGTACCGGTTTGAGATTTGGTTGTAAATTTTGTAAATAATCTGGACTGAATCTCGGAGTCGATACCTGATCCGCTGTCCACTACCGAAACTACAGCTTCATTATCTTTATTCTCCGAAAGAATGAAAATGGTACCTTTCTTTGTAAATTTGATCGCGTTGCTCAGCAGGTTTGAAATTACCTGGGCTACTCTTTCTTTGTCTCCTTCAACTATGATGTCCTTTGGTTCCTGGTAGACCAATCGTAGATCACCATTTGCGATTTGTCGAGTTGCATCCTCCAAGGTAGTCTTAATGACTTCTGAGATATTGAATTTTTCTTTATTCAGTTCTAGCGATTTGCCCTCGATCCTCGTTACATCGAGAATATCCTCAGTCAGACGTTGAAGCCTGAAGGCGTTCCTGGCAACCGCTTTCATTGATTCTTCTCTCTCTTCTGGTCTTATTTCAAACAGCTCGGAAAATCCAATAATCGCCTGTGTAGGTGTTCTCAATTCGTGGGCTGCTATATTGATAAACTCTCTTTGCATCTTGTCATGAACTTTGAGCTGCTCATTAGCCGAAGTCAACTCTGCGTTAGATGCTACAAGTGACTCATTTGCGGTTTTCAGTTGCGACGTTTTTTCGTTTACAATTGCTCGTAATCTTTTATTCCACATTATAATGAGCAAAGCTATTCCTATTGATGCAGCTCCAATAACTACGATTATCAAAAGGTTCAGAGTCCTTTGCTGGTCAATCAACAGGTTGACGTTTCCTGCAAGATTATGTGGGGATATGATATACAACACGGCGAAATCGTTGCCTTCAACAGACACTGGCTGATAGGCAAGGGTGCTCGTATTGCCTTGATATGTTAGATCACCACTTCCCGGCTCGCCCCTTAGGGACTCTCTGATCAAGTCGTTGAAAGAGTCTCGAAGAACTATCGGAATAACAGACTGCACTTCGGGGCCAAAAATGTCCTCACCGATAAAAGTCGCATTCTGAGAATATAAGATAATGCCGTTTCTATCAATCATTCCAGTCGTAGCCGTGTATTTAGGTGATAGCTGGCCTTCAAGGAATTTTCCGAGCACATTGAGATTGATTGCGGCTGTCACTACGCCCTTGAATTCACCTTTCTTACTCGCAGAGGTTTGGCTAGTGGTTGTCGAATCACCCGTTGCTGCCGCGTCAATGATTGGGTAAGAAATGTAGAGCCGCGGTATACCATCAACGGATTCAATGACTGTGCTGTAGTAAGGCTTGAGAGTATCTTTTGGCTCGGTATAATATGCCCTATAACTTCTGTCTGCCCCGTTGTATTGTCGCTCTATTGTCTGGTTGGTAAAAGCATCTGCCCACAGCAATTTTCCATCCTTGTCAACCCAAAAGTAACTTGAACTAAAATCAGCTGTCGAAGCTTTCGCACTCGTAAACAATTTGGTCGCAGTGGAAACATTTTGAGTTTGAACGCTATTTGCACCAGCGAGCATCTGCAAGGCAGTAGAGACCGAATCAATCTTGTTGACGACACTATTGGAAAGGTCATGCGCCTCAATCTCAGCATTAGACCTAACATCATCTGACGCAATCTTGGCAATTTGATCGGCGGCATACGAGGAGTACTGGTAAGAGACGAGTGACAAGCCAATGGCCATAGCTGCGATCAGAGCCAAAACGCCAACGCTGCCCTTACTTAACCGCGGGGCCAATCCCATGCTTAATTCCGGACCCTCAAATAAGTCCTACAGGTACAATGTTATAGAAAAAAAGATATATCGAACTATTGTTCTAGCTTCATGATTTCATGTCAGATGCAAGAAAGACCATAATGATTTGCGATGACGAAATCGATTTGCTGAACTTGTACAAGAAATCATTAGAGCTTGATTACGATGTGATAATAGTTGATTCCGGCAAGGATTGCATAGAGAGATACATTGAGGAAAAACACAACGGCAGACAAATCCATGTCCTTTTGCTGGATTATAAACTGGGAGACATGCTGGGAGATATTGTAGCCTGCAAGATCAGCGAACTGAATGGCGTTAAGACACTTCTAATTAGTGCCTATGACTTAGACCAGAGTATGGTACGGGATCTAATAGCCAGACGCTGTATTGTTGGGACAATAAGAAAGCCGGTTAGGCTTCCTGAAATGATTCGACAGATACAGGACATAATGCAGCAATAAGATTTTGAATTGAATTTACAACCGCAAGGTTCATTCATCCACTGATTGACGAGAGCCCACTTCGATTCATGTTAAAACTACATTTAGACCCGGGGTAGAAGAATGTTCTATAAGACTTTGGCGGTAATTTTATATCCAGACAGCCATTGCTATTAAAACCAGAGATTGGGATGCGCAATCGACAAAAAGACGAAATCATGAGGGATATCCTCTATAGCGCTCAAGGCGGAGCTGGCATCACCAACATAATGTTTCACGCATACCTGACCCACAGTCAGGCCAAGGAATACACGCAAATGCTGATAAAAAGCGGGCTGCTCGAGCAGGACATCGAGGCAGGTTCGCTCAGGCACTTTCGTACCACTCCGTTGGGCGTCGAGTACCTTGGCGCCGCTGAGAAGATGTCTGATATGCTAGCAATCGAGACAAGGCGTGCTGCAAAGCCTGCTTTTCTACTTTAGTTTATTTTCTTTAGCCTCTCTTACTAGCTCTTCGCGCAGCAACTTCAGGTGGTTCTGCTCGTCCCCTTTTATCGCGTTCCACATCTTCACCAGCTCGGGCTTCTCGTCCTTTTCCGCGTCGCGTATGTACTGTTCCACCGATGTGTACAGAAAATCAGCTTTCTTTTCCAGCTGCGTTATTATGTTAAATGTGGAGTCTTCTAGGAGCCCGGCCTGTTTTGCAGTTTCTGTCATGCCACATATTGGCTGTAAAGGCTAAAAAGAGTTACATGATCTGTGTTGCAAGCTCAAGTGCGCCCTTCACGGTATGCTCTCTCGCTTCAAAGCATCTGGTCTTTTTTTTCTCCAGTTCCTTACTTGTAAACGGGCCTATCGACACCACTTTGGTAAGACTTTCGAGCTGCAAATTACCTGCGGATATCTTACCCATTATTTCAAAGAATGAGTTGACATTTGAGGCACTCGTAAAAACTATCGCATCCACCTTTTTCTGCATCAGCAGTTCCGCAAATTCATGCCACACAGGGGTTATTTTGCTGGTGCGCACTTCATAGAGCAAGATTTCGTCAACATCCATCCCAAGACCCGTAAGCGCTTCTGTGGCAAACTCATTTGCAGCGCCGCTTCGCGGGATGATGATCTTTTTTCCCTGCGGCCTTATTGAAGACAGCAGCCCGACTAGACCTGTTGAAGAGAATTTTTCCGGCATCAGCCCAACCCTTACGCCGCTCGCCTTAAGGGCCTGTTTTGTCTTTGGCCCGACTGCAATTACTGTCGTGGATTCTAGTGCCAGCGCGACTTGTTTACCGGCAATATCAAATAGCACGTTAACAGCCTGCGGGCTCATGAACGCACAATAGTCATGCTTTTTCTTTTGCAGCCTGTCAAGAAATTCTTTTGCAACCTGTGACTCCTTCGGCACTATCTCTATCGTTGGAAGTGCTATTGCTCTGCCCCCCTGCTCGCTCATGAGCTGTGAAAATTCCCTTGCGTCTACTTCACTTCTTGTGATGGCAACGATCTTGTTTTTCAGCCCAGGCATTGCGGTCACTTGAACCACTCCAGCTTGTGAAGACCGGCAACCTTGCCTATGACGATGACGGCTGGCGGCTTGAGGTCTGCCTTTTTGGCGATGCTTGCAATTGTAGCAATTGTGCCCCTGACTATCCTTTGTTTATCGGTCGTGCCACTTGCGACGATTGCTACTTTGGTGTTCTTCTTCATGCCGGCACCTAATAGATCCCGCGAAATCTGATCCATCTGGCCGATTCCCATCAGGACAACGATAGTGTCTACCGCACCTGCAAGCTTATCCCACTTGACCACAAGCTCATCCTTTTTCGCGTCTTCGTGACCAGTGACTATCGCGACTGAGGATGAGTAACGGCGGTGGGTCAGCGGGATGCCAGCGTATGCCGGCGACGCTATCGCAGATGTTATTCCGGGCACTATCTCAAATGCGAAACCATGCTTGATTAGGTACTCGGCTTCTTCGGCGCCGCGCCCAAAGATGAACGGGTCGCCTCCCTTGAGCCGCATCACATTCTTGCCCTTTTTTGCATATCTTACCATCAGCTCGTTTGTCCTGTCCTGATGAGTGGTTGGTTGGCCGACGGTCCTACCGACGTAGACTTTTTCCGTTCCTGCAGGGATTTGGTCGATTATGTCCTTGCCTACAAGCCTGTCATACAGGATAACATCGCAAGTCTTCAAAAGCTCTATTGCCCGCAGCGTGATCAGCTTGGGGTCGCCGGGTCCCGCTCCGCAAATAAACACCTTACCTTTTTTCATAATTTGTTATTCCACTCTTCAACAGCCTTGCGCCAGCCCTCTGCCATCTCCATCGCGCCTTGCTTCACCAACTCGTTGGCTACCTTGTTGCCCAGCTTTTCCGGTTCGTTCGCTTTGCCCACTTTTTTTACCTTGATATTGCGAGAGCCGTCTGCAGAAAAGACGCTTGCGTAAAGCGTAACCTTGTCGTCGTTGGTCATGGCCACTGCCCCGAGTGGGAACCTGCAGCCCCCTTCAACCTTTCTTATCAGTGCCCTCTCTGCAAGTACTTCGGCGCGGGAGCGCGGGTCCTCTATCTGCTTCAGCATGCCCATGAGGGCCTTGTCATCGCGCCTGCAAACTATGGCTATCGCCCCCTGACCCGGTGCCGGGACAAAATCTCTGACGCCAAAGCGCTCGACAATGACGTCCTTCATGCCGATCCGCGTCAAACCAGCTTCAGCCAAAACGACTGCTCCATACTCGCCGCTGATCACCTTTTTTACCCTCGTCTCGACGTTGCCCCTTATTGGCCTGACATTGAGGTCAGGCCTATACTTTGCCAGCTGCACAGCTCGCCGCAGGCTGCTCGTTCCGACGACCGAACCGGGCGCAAGCTCTTTGAGCTTTTGGCCCTTGTCGTTGACAAGCACGTCGTTTGGGCTCGCCCGCTTTGGGATGCATGCCACCACCAATTCCTCTGACAGGTCCGAAGGCACGTCTTTTAGGCTATGAACCGCAAAGTCTGCCTCTCCTTTCTTGACTGCTTCATTCACTTCTTTTTCAAAGATCCCCTTTTCATCCATGGTGAAAAGCGGCCGCTTGTCCACGTCGCCCTTGGTGCTTATCGTTAGTACCTCAAAGCGCACGCCGGGGTGCACTCTGCGCAATGCAGACAGCGCTATTTCCGTCTGCGCTACCGCAAGCCGGCTGCCCCTAGTTGCGACCCGTATTGCCTTCATTTCTTTATCCTGCGAAAGGCTTCACCATATGCTTCAATGGTCTTGTCGGTATCGTCTTCACTGTGCGCGTACGACACAAAACAGGTCTCAAACTGCGAAGGCGGGATGAATATGTCTCGCTTTATCAGCTCGTCGAATAGCTTCCGGAACACTGCCGTGTTTGACTTTTTGGCGCTTGCCTCATCCTTTACCTTTTCATTAGTGAAGAACAGCTGGAACATTGAGCCAATTGAATTCACCGTGCAATCAAGTTTGGCGCTCGATAGCATATCCTTGATGCCGTCGACTATGCTGTCGCATGTCCTTGCGATCTTGGGGTAGATCGCGTTCTTGGCTTCAATCAGAGTCTCCAGTGTAGCAATAGCCGCCGCAACCGACACTGGGTTGCCGGCAAACGTGCTTGCCTGGTACACTGGACCAGATGGAGCAAGCTTGCTCATTATCTCTTTTCTACCTGCAATCGCAGCAATTGGGAGACCGTTGCCAAGCGCCTTTGCAAACGTTGCAAGATCCGGCTTGATACCAAAGAATTCGCCCGCACCACCGAGCTCAAGCCGAAAACCTGTTACCACTTCGTCAAATATCAAGACCACGTCATTTTGTTCCGTTATCTTCCTCACCTCATTGAGATACCTCTTTTCAGGCAGCACGAGTCCAATGTTTGCAAGCACCGGCTCCATAATTACGCATGCGGTGTCACGGTTCTTTTCAATCGCGTGCTCAAGAGTTGCTGGGTCGTTGTACGGCACGACTGCGGTGCGGGCCGATGCCTCTTCAAGCACTCCCTCTGATGCAGGCATGCTAGCCGCGCCAGAACCTGCTTTTGTAAGAACATAGTCGTGCGCGCCGTGGTATCCACCTTCAAATTTTATCACGCCCTTTCTTTTTGTAAATGCCCTAGCAAGCCTGATTGCGTGCATCGTGGCTTCAGAGCCCGTGTTAACAAGACGCGTCATTTCGGCGCATGGAACAACCTTGCAGATCATTTCTGCCAGTTTGATCTCGCGTTCTGTCGGCACGCAAAAGAGCGTTCCATTATCAAGCTGCGACTTGACTGCTTCAATTACTGAAGAATAGCTATGGCCAAGAACCATTGCTCCGTAGCCCATGCAATAGTCTACATACGTTTCATGATCTGCCGTGATGAGCTTGCTGCCTCTTGCAGAGGTTGCGAAAAAGGGATAGGGATCGTAAAAGCGTACTGGGCTGTTGACTCCGCCCGGTAAAAGCTTCTTGGCCCTGCCAAAGAGTTGTTCAGATCTAGTCAACTGTGTAGAGCTCCACCAAGAGCTATAATAATTGTAATGATTTCCTTATTACGCTATACTTCCAAGAAATGTGCTTCTATATGTTTAGCCAGCGTCGCAGATGTGACTGGCTTTTTGATAAAGCAGTACGTCTTTAGGTTTTGAAATACTTTTTTCGCTTCGTTTTCATAAATTTCAAAGGCAGAAAAGAAGCATATTCTCGCTTTTTCGTCGTTGGCCCAAATCTGTTTCGCAACTTTAAACCCGTCTATAGTTGGCATCCGTATGTCAAGGACAATAAGGTCATAGAAATTCGGCTTGTATTGCGAAATAGCTTGCAGTGGGTCATTGAAAGTATCAACTGCGAAACCATGATGTTCTAGACCGGGTTTTAAAATCGATGTTATGTCTTTTTCGTCATCAACCAGCATAACCTTCAATTTGTCGTTTGTTGTCGACAAAATCTTATCATAGATTTCATATCCGATTATCTATATAACGATTGTCGAAGTAATGTTATAGAAAATCACTCAAAATATTCTATTCGAATGGCATCGTTGAAAAATTGCTATGGCCGTAGTAAAGGTCATGGTCTTCGGTGTCTGATTTGAATAGAAAACACGCCTTACAATCTCTGCAAGAGTAGATTTCGTCTAGCCGTTCTATTTCACTCGAGTCTTGAACTTTGTGCAATTATCCTTGGTTTTCAAATTATCTCTATAAAACAGATTTGGTGTATGTTACTAGAATAAACATCTTAATTCAGTTTACACACAAGTTACTTGAAGGCAAACAATCGGCCGGGCAATTTTGCCATTACGGTTGTTGCGTGTGCACAGAATGCATTTCGTCTAGCTTTATGATCAGCCTTTCTGCAACTAGTTCCGCAGCTTCATCGCCCAGTATCTCCTTGATACCATGCACCAGCTTTGAAAGTGTAATTTCGGGGTCATGCAAGAATACACCGGTTTTACTCAAATCTTCAATCAAAGTTTGTTTTGTTCGCTCGCCCAAGACACTAATAGTTTTTTCGAAGGCTTGGCGAATAACATTATGGTGTGACAACGCGCTCGCGGGCTGTTAACATGAATAATTATAAAAGCATTCTCCAACACTAGGGCTCTGAAAACGCAATTGCGATAGCTGTTCCTAATCTACTAGAACAAGCCGTCAGCTGTCATAAATGACATCGCTACACGCTGAGACTATGGCAGACGCAGCCAATCTGCGCTACTTGTGCAAGATGTGTAAAGCAATGTTCTGGTCGTATAATGATGTCGTGCTGCATAAAGGCTCCACTGGTCACGGCGAATATGAAACTAGCCCAAGAAACAAACCGTATAGCGGGACGCAAAGCGAAGCATGAGAAATGGGCGTGTTTACCCCCGGTATAGATCAACCTCTGTCTGCAAGTAGAACAAATGTTCAAGGTCACAACAGTTGCAATTTTGTTTGACGCAATCAAGTATTGTTTCATGATCGCATGTAGCACAACGACAGAAATACTGAAGCTTATCGATCGTCACATCGCTAATATGCGAGATTATACATCATCTTTGCATATTCTATAATTCCCATTCGTATTAACTCTAAGCGTAGATAATGCTTGCAGATTGTTCTTAACTTAAGATTGTACAATTTCAGACCAACAGTGCTTTCTACCTGATCTTTGCGACCTGGTGTTAGTCAACCCGATAGTAACGATGATTAATGGCAAACCAGAGAAGAAAACATGTGACAGTATTTTCCATCCTTATGGATGATCTGCGCTACAACATCGAGCGGAATCGCGACACGCTTGCCACGGCTTTGAAGAAAAGCCCCAACTTGGCGTACCAGAAGGTAAACGAGCTAGCGGTTTTTGTCGGATCGCGCTATAAAGTAAACCTGCAGTTACACTTTCCAGCGCCCGGCAAGATCTCTGACATTGGCTCATATGGCACGGAAAACGTAGGCATCGTAGTCGACAAGATGCGCAAAACTTTCCCTATCCCAAGGCAAATGGTAAAGGAGAAGGCAATTGAGCTTCTCGGCAGCGAAGCCAGGCCGGAGGACGCCTACATGTACGAGGGCAAGGAAGGCGTCAAGATAGTCACGCCTGAAGGCAGAATCGAGGTCCTGCCAGGCTCGATACATTTCTGGTGCAAGATAGACGAAAAAGTCAGCTCGTTTGCTGACTGGCTTGTTGAAAATGTGTATTTTCCCGACAAGACTTTGACGTGAGCGCCTAAACTATTATTTTGCAGCGATTCCGATCTGCAGTTATACCCCGGCCGCCCGACTAAGTTCGTACTGATACTGTAGCTTGTCTTCAGAGTCATACACTTCTGCCTTGACAGGAAGCGGCATGTCGCGGACTACCCAGATCTTGCTCGTCTTTTCAGCCAGCTTGTAACTCAGCACAAAAGAATCAAACGTTCCTGCCTGCGTCTGCACACTTTCTTCGCTCGTGACCCTTACAGTGACAGAAGATGCACTGACAAATATCGTATTCCATGGAGCGCCCACGACGAGGTACTTGGGGCTTTCGCCGTACTCCATGTCACGGACTGCGAAAATTGACGATTGTATGGGTTCAAAGTAGGGCTTGAAGGACCCGTCAAGCTGCCCCTCACGAGTAAGCTCTTTTGACATCATGACTTTTTTTTCTACCGCCGGCGCCGTCCCGTTGACAACAGTAAATTGCATGTCCCAGCCGCTGCCGGTTTTCGCAAAAGTCATGGATACATGCGCGGAGTCAAGCGAACTTGCCTCAGCGACTGATGTCAAAGAATACTCAAGGGCCAGCCCGTCTTGTATGTTGCCACCAACTACCCAGATGTCCTTAGGTGTGGGCGGGTTCAGCACCGACCGGCCAGAGCCAGTAAATCCTCCTCCGGCTGCAATAATGCCGGCGCTCACTCCCACGCCGAAAGCAGCAAATATCATAGTCATGATTGCTACCCGCCGCTTCGGAGACACAGTTTTGATCCAATGCCTCGTGGTTATTTAAGCATAGATTTACTACTTTTCTGCGTTTGGCGCAACGTATTCGCCGATCTGGTTGTATATCTTTAAGAACCGATTTCCCTTGTCCGTTGTCTTGTACATCTGCTCGCCTTCTATGTATTCGAGCAGTCTGTTTTCCATGAGCACTCCTAGGTACTCTTTCAATTGCGCGTACGACAGGAAAGCCTTGTACATTATTTTGGTCTTCGTGACGCCGCCATTCGCAGCTTCTAGAATTTGTGCAGTTATATCAGTTCTGCTTCTATATTTCATGGCTATCATACGTACCAACGTCCATAAAAGCGTCTTGAATAAATCTCTTATAAAATTATTCTGGACTCAAAATAAAGAAAAGAAAGGCGGCACAAGCCGCTTTTATTTCGAAGAGTTCCTGCTGACCGTTTCCCTGACTGTCTGGGCAGTATCCAGAGCAGAAGACCGGGTTTCTTCGGCTGCGCTTATGGTTTCCTTGATCACGCCGCGCTTCTTCAGATCGTTTGCGACGTCGTTAATCTCTCTGGCGCTGTCCCGCGCAGCCATTGTGGCTTCGCGCACAGCGTCCGTGAGCTCTTCTATTGCGCCGCTCTGCCTGATTATCTTGACTGTCTCGCGCATCTTTGTCGACTCTTCCCTTATGCGCCTTGCAATGTTCTTGATCGCTTCAGCGGTCTGCTGCGGGGTCATTTCCTTTATGCTCGTGGTGCCAGCATTACTACTATTAGACATTGAATGTTATATGATGTCATCGTATAAAAGAAGACCCATCAGTTATTTGAGTTCAGTAAAAGCGCTCCTAGTTTCGCGTATTGCTTCTTCTGCGTCATGAATCACGCCAGCTTTCTTTGAAGATGCGACTGTCAACTTCAATTCGTCGACAAGCCCGGAAATGGAGCGCAGCATCTCCTTGATCGCATCCATCGTTTCGCCCATATTTTTGGTATCACCGACAGAGCTTATAGCGCTTTTAGCAGACTTGATCGTCTCCCTTGCTTCGTCAAGGACGCCCGAGTTTTTCAGCTCGGTTGTGATTTTCTCTGTCCGGGCACTTGTATTCTCTATGGATTCGGTCATCTTGCGTATGTTCTCAATGTTTGCCACCATCGCAGGATCTTCGAGTGACACGATAATGTCGCGAACTGTCTTGGCGACGTCCCGTATTTTTTCAAGCGACTCCTGTACCTCTGGTGAGGCAAGTTCTCTTATTATCTCAACTGCGTCAGACGCTGTCTCTTTTATGTCCCTGAGCTTTTCCGCCATCACGATAATAACGCGTTCCAGGTTAATTGCAAAGCGGTGCCTATTTTCTATAATCATCATCTGCTCATTTTTATTATCCTATCCCAGAGCTTGTCTGGGACCGGCATCACCGAGAGTCTTGAAATTCTCACCAATTCCCATCCAGAAAACGCTTTGTCCTGCTTTATTGCATCCAGCGTTACAGGATTGGCGAGCCGACCAGCAGGCTGAACATCGACCACTACAAGCGACTTGTCCTTTGGGTCGGGATATGGGTTCGATATTATTTCCATAATGCCTACTGCTTGTTTTTCTTCGCCGGTATGGTAAAATAGCGCCTTATCGCCTTTTTTCACGCTTCTAAGGTGCTTGAGGGCAAGGTTATTTCTCACTCCGTCCCATGCCGTTGTCCTGTCCGACTCGAGCTGCGAATAGCTATAGGTGGAGGGCTCTTGCTTGAACAGCCAGTATGCCATGCATCAGATAGTCAGCCGGCAGTAAAAAAAGGTTAGAGCACATCAGTCGTCGCGCTTTTGCATAGCTGGAAAACGTAAATTACTAGGGAATGCATTCTCAACTATGCGAAAGTGCACCATCTGCGGGCTGATATTTGCAAAAATGGAAGAGCTTGATGAGCACAATATCGCGATCCACAATTTCTCGGAGCAAGAGTCCTCGCTTCTCAAGAAGGCTAGCAAGGAAGAAAAGGCCCGCAAGAGGTCAAGGGGACCATACAGGAAGGCGCATGCGGCATGATTTTATTATAGCCCGTGCATAGAGCATCCATGCAAGCGGCAAAGCCGACGGTCAGAAATGGTTACATTGTCAGAACCGGTAGGGGCTATTCCTTTGGAGAGCTGGTGGAAGCCGGCCTTGACCCCCGGGTCGCCAGAAAGAGCGGCATACCGGTGGATGTATTAAGACGGTCAAAACACGCGGAGAATATCGAGCAGCTGAAATCCATTGTTAAAACAATGCAGCCACGCGAGTCCACCAAGAAAAGCAAGAAAAAGAAGGAATAGCCGTTCGCAAATGCCTCTTGTTGTCCCCAAGATCGACAGGCTAGCAGGCATTGAATGCTACTGTACCAGCTTTACGGGGACAGGCGGGTCAATCAAGCAAGGAAGCGATGATTTCAGTGTCTCCGAGCTTGTAGACGAGTCGCTCGCAGACAGCCTGTCGCCGGCATTTGACGATCGCCACCGCTATCCCCTCTACGTTCTTGAAAAACATGATATCGACTCGAACCACGCTCTGTTTGAGATCGAACGCGAATGCGGAATCAAACTCAGAGTTCTGGGGATAAAAGATGCCAAGGCCGTAACGACTCAGTACGCCGGCGCAGAAAGGGTGATGAAGGACCCGCCGGGCGAGCTGAAAACCAGGCATACCCGCCTAATCTTGAAAGGGTTCACTAAACGACCTATTGGCAGAGAGTTCCTTGCAGGCAACAATTTCGAAATAGCCATTCGAGGTCCGCATTTGCATGACCTGTCTGGCCTGCTCCCTGAAATAAGCAAGATTGGCAACTTTTACGGCCTTCAGCGGTTTGGAAGCGAAAGGCTGGTGACGCATCTTGTGGGCAGAGAGCTCGTCAGGCGCAACTTTAGACGAGCAGTCGAATTGATACTGTCGTATACTACGGAATCCGACACTCCGATGAGCAAAGAGATCAGGAGCAAGATTGCAGACCCTGGCAGCTACCGGGACGGGCTCAAGATACTGCCAAAGGGCATGGACATCGAGCGACAGGTGTTGACGGCGCTCCTCGCCGGCGAGGACGCGGTTTCCGCCTTGCGCGCAGTGCCTATCACAATCCGCCGGTTATTTGTACACGCTTATCAGGCCTATATTTTCAACAAATGCCTCAGCACGGCAGTCATTAACAATGAAGACTTGCTTCGGCCGGTTGCCGGGGACCTTTGTTTCGAATTGGAGGGGCCGGCGACATTTGGCAGGATAATCAAGTACGATCCAAGTTCGGGAGCGAAAATGGTGCCGGCAATAAGGATGGCTGGATACACCTTTCAGCCCGGCAAAGGCAGATTTGAAAACATCACCAAGACAATCCTTCAGGAAGAAGGCATTACTGCAAAGGAATTTCACATAAAGGAAATGCAGGAGCTGAGCCAGCAAGGAGGGTTCAGGCAAGCTCCGCTGTGGTGCATGGACTTTTCTTATAAACAACAAAGCCCGCTCAAGGTCTCATTCAAGCTACCAAAGGGATCGTACGCGACCACTCTGCTGCGCGAAATAATCAAGCCAGATGATCCGATCAAGAGCGGCTTTTAGCTCAAAACATAATATATGGCGCCGCTATGAGGTATGATACGCAAATGCTTGGCGGCAGGGACCTGCGGAAAACGATAGAAAAGAACATCGACAAGCTGCACGAAGATTTGAGCGTCAAGATAGACAAGAAAAATCCTGACAGGATCCATGCCATTGAGGCTGCTGGCTGCACAAGATTCGCTTATTATGAGCGTAGAGATCCGGTGCCGACCGATACCGCATCGAAGATATCCGGACTGCTTGGCAGCGCAATGCGCCATTCACTGACCAATGCTCGTGGCGAATACAAGGTCGACAGCCTGTCACTTGAGGTCAATGCCGACCTGGTAATGGGCGACGAGTTTGTCGTGAGGTTTGAAATAGTACAGACCCTGCCCGAAGTTCCGCATCCGCGTCACCTTCTTTATCTCAACGCCTGCCTATTTGCATTCAACAAGGACGAAGGCTTTTTGATCTACATGACAGCCGAAGGCAAAACAATCGAGTTTTCCATGACCAAGAACAACAGGATGTTTGAAGAGGTCATCAGAAGGGCAAGGGTTCTGAGCACGCTCCTGAAAGACAACAAAGTGCCAATAGTAGAGCCATCTGAATTATGCCTAAACTGCAAGTATTATGAAAGATGCTATGCAAGAAAACAGGTGAAAGACGAAACCTCTGGCTTTATCCTGGAAGAAATCTTCAAGAACAAGAAATAATAAAAATGAATTGACGCCGCTATTCCTTAGTTTCGGCGTGTCCTCCAGATGTCGTGTATCCAGAGCGGTATCTTTTAGCCCTTGCACCGAACACTATTGCTGCTAGGAATACAAAGATTCCTGCCGTCACTCCAAACATAATCATCGAGTCTGCCATATCACCAACGACCCCGTCTGAAACTTAATATCTTTATCGCATGGCGAAATTCTATTCAGTGATATTATCATAAAATCTTAAGGGAATGTTAAGGTGGAGGGAATGTCAAGGTGAATTCGTTCTCGCCCGGAGTCGTTTCTAGCCTAACAGTGGTCCTAAAAGCATAGAATCCCGTGACTTCATATTTGGCCGTACCCTCAACCATGCTATCCCAACTCTCCGCAGTTACATTATTTCGTATTGCGACCTGGGTATTTCTCAAAGTCACTGACGACTCGCTGGGGATATGAGTAAGGTCTGCGGATGAAGCAACCATGCCTTCAGGGCTTCCCCCGATATCACCGCCGGTCATCCGCAAGCCGCCAACATTCAAAGTGTATTGCAACATTTCTAGCAATAATGGGTTGGGGTTTGGATTGTACATGTCAAAAGCTATCTGTACACTTGCACTTCCATTATCTATTCTTGTCACAGTCACATTCTTAATCGAAAGTTCAGGTTCCAATTGCTGTTGCTGGGAAGTTTGATTTCCTTCCGGCAAACCCGGAAGCCGGATATTCCCAGGCACCATAATGAAAAATATTGCAATTGCTGCGGCAGCAATCCCACCGCCTGCTGCATAAAGGGCCTTGGCATTCACGATGGACTTTTCTCGCGTCCATCCGCATTTTAAAGCTGTCGATTGATGCAAATGCTTATACTAGCTGTCGCGAAATTTGCTGTCGGCTTGCAGTACCACAAGGCCGCCCATATTGGCCAGGAAAGATCGAGAAAAGCCCAGATCAAGCTATTCGACTACACCGGCTTTGCCATGTTGACTTATACAATAAAGCAGGGCAAAGCGGGGTTTGAGCCGGTAGGCGAAGAAGACTTGGCCGGCAAGATGAGAAAAGGGAATGAGGCGATGATCTTTATCTGTGACAAGGACGGCTATGCCAAGGCGCAGTCAAGGCCGATGCCTGTGGATCAGGGAGAAGAGATTTTCAAAAAGATGCTTGCCGACGGCATGCCGCAATTCGCTGGCCAGATCAAGACGGTGTCCTAGACTATTATCCGCGTCCCGGTTACTTTGTTGGCTATTGCGTTCTTGATAGTTGAAGGGTCAGACTTGAGCACCACGGTCGGTATCTTGCTTCGCTCTATCACCTTGAGTGCCACAACGTCCATCAGGTCATAGGCGCCTGCAGCCGAATTTTCCGATCCCAAGAGCTCGAGACATTTTTTCACGGTTATTTCCTTGAAGAGTTTTGCTCCCTTGTTCTTGTTCGGGTCAGAGTCATATATGCCGTCAACATCAGTCGCGTTAAGGAACTTTTTCGCCTTGACCTTCTCCGCAATCAGTGCTGCAGTCGCGTTGGTGCTCTGCCCTGGGTGCAGTCCGCCCGTGACGACAATCTTGCCGCCATCAGCAGCCTTGCTCACCTGCTCCAGATCAGCAGGAACTGTCGGATATGCATTATCTCCAAGGGCCGCTATCAGGAGCCTCGCGTTGAGCCTTGAAACCTCAATGCCCATGATGTCAAGCGATGCCTCGTCAGAGCCGAAGCCCCGTGCGATGTTGATGTAGTGGCGCGCGATATTGCCTCCGCCGGCCACGACCACAGGCTGCATCACGCCCCTAATTTCAAGAAGCATGTGTGCATATTTTTTCAATTCATTTGCCGCGTTATCGCCGAACAAACTGCCGGATAACTTGATTACAACTCGTTCCTTAGTGCCCAAGTTTACTCGCCCCCATGTATAGGGTTTCTTGATCGCCCAGCACCTTTTTAACAGATCGCTCGACCTTCTCGCGATTCTCGCCTGTTGTGTAGACGCGAACCATATCAAAGAACCCCGAGATCGACTCGACAAGCGGTATCTCTGACACGGGCATCTCGTAGACTCGGTCCTTGTCAACTACAAGCAGAGAATACATTTCCTCTTTGCTTGGAGTCAATGGCATAGAGGGGGCGCGCGATGCGTCGACAAAGACGTAGTTCTTGTCGACGTCTGCCACGTCTGCTATTCGCGACGCGAGCGTCTGCAGCGCCTTGCTGTCCATCTTTTGCTTGTCGCGCTTGTGCAGGAATTTTTCATATACGCTCTTGAGCAACTTTCTATCGCGATAATCACGCGCCATCTTGCCCGCAAATTCATGTTTCCCGTCAAGAACACAGAGCCGCTCAAGCGTAGCTTCGTCAGTCAGTGCAAGATAATTTTGAAGGGAAGTGTTCGAAAGCCCGAGTGCATCGTCTGCGTCAATCATGGCCCGCAAAAGCATGACTTCGGCAGCCCGCACGGTCTTGTGGAAGTACACGGCCTTGAACATCTCATATCTTGAAATGAGCATTGATTCAAGCGAGTTTAGCGCAGACCTGTTAATCGCAAGCCGGTTCTTTGAAACTTCAAGCGAACCTATCAGCCGGTAATAATCAACCTTGGCATACTCTGTTCCAGTGAAAAGCCCGTCACGTGGCAGGTAGTCCATGATATCTGCAGATAGTCCGCCGGAAACTATCTCGTTCATAAAGTTCACCTTTGACTGGCCAAACGATAGGTTGCAGATGTGATCCGCGCTGTAGCCATGTTTGTCCATGATGTCTGCTATTTCGCTTTGCATTATGATCTTTTTGCCCATCTCCTCGTGGGTAGTGTTGCAGCGATACTCTAGCACTTCTTCAAACAGATGTGAAAATGGCCCATGCCCAACATCGTGTAAGAGCGCGGCAAGTCGAAGATCCTGCACTATCTCAGCGTGGTCGATGTACCCTTTGCCAAGCAACGTTTCCCCTGCTAGCCCTGAAATGTGCATTGCGCCGAGTGAGTGTTCAAAACGGGAGTGCTGCGCGCTGGGATACACCAAGTGCGCGCCAGCCAGCTGCCGTATCCTCCGGAGGCGCTGGAACGCGGGGCTGTCAATGACTTCTCTTTCGGCCTGCGAGAATCTGATTGACCTGTGTACAGGATCAGTGATCTCGCCTGAAAACTCCATTGTTTGTATCACAATTTAAGAGGACTTAAACTTTCAGCTCTTTCCTTATTATCTTCATTACTTCCTGGTGGACCTGCTCCTTGTTCTTTGAGCCGTCAATGACCTTCCACCTGAACTGCTTTGCAAACTTCAAATAATTTTTGTAGGCTTTGGCGGCGAGCTGTGGGTCTGATTCAAATGTGTCCTGCGTTTCGGCGCGCTTTGTCGATATGCCGGGGTTGACCAATATCACAATTACAATGTCTTCCTTTGGTAAATTCTTGTCGAGACCGAGTAACCAGCTTGTGTCCATGCCGTTTGCCGCACCATAGATAAGATTTGACTGCCAGTAGCGGTTCATAACGACGATCGTGCCGTTTTCCATCATGCTCTCGATTTCTCTCTTTTTTTCCCACCTGTTGGCAGAGAAGAGTAGATGCTTTACCTCTGAGGGATAGTCGCGCCTGCCGTCAAGGAACGCCTTTATCTCAATCCCTATAGGCGTCGTATAATCCGGGAAATCGATAATGACGCAGACCTTTCCTGAGATCTTGAGAGCCTCGGCGAGCATTCGGGACTGGGTCGTTTTGCCTGCTTTGTCGGTGCCTTCTATTACAATTATCTTGCCCTTTGCCACCGCTTGAGGTCATGGGTGCATCAATAAAAAGATGTTGAGCATTATTTGGCACAGGCATATGGTTATCGTATTTTACATGCCATGCCTGTCGAGAATTTAATCTGAAAAACCAACAAATTAAAATATTAACAAACATTGTAACAAATGGTCCTAGCCCAAGTGAAAGACGAGAAATCAACAATTGCCATATTTGACACGTTCAAGACCCGGAAGAACAAGTTTACAGGCGAGGCAAAGCGGCAACGTGGAATAATCGCCCATTTGGCCACCGAGCAGAGCCCCGAGCTCCGCACCAGAACCTCGATAGCGCATGCAATTGCGAAGGAGCATGGGATCCTGTGGCAGAACATCTACTCGGGTATATTTCGCGACCTTGACGAAGTTCTCATTCCAGCCGGCGTAGTAAAAGAGGGCGGCAGACTTCCACTCCGGCGCGGTCCCAAGGCGCTCCAGCTTGAAGGCGTCCCGTTTTACGAGCTGACTGACACCGGCATGCTAGTCGCGTCGGCAATTGATGAGCTAAGCGACAAGCGCATGAAGCTGTTGCAGTCGTACATCGCGTCGCTGCCTGCAGGTGACGCAAGCTCCAGAGCTATGAAGGAAGGCATGCTTTTTCTGATATCGGCAGCACCATCCTTTGTTTCAAAAATAATAAGCGAATACATTTACGCATACAGCACTGGTGCAATAGATGCAATCGCGCCGCTTGACGCCAAGAAATTAAGATCGGTCATTGCAAAGCAAATAACGGTCGAAAAAGAGTTGGTTGAAGCCTTTATGGGTATGCAACAAGATAACAAGGATTTGGTTAGAAGCTTTTTCAAAGTTGTGACCTAGTGGCCTTCGTAACCGCAGGCAGTGCACCGGTACTTTTTCTGCTTTCCCTTGCAACCTTCGCAGCGCCAGATCCGGGCGTTTCTGCACTTTGGGCAGCTGAAACTTTCTGACAGCTCACCCGGTCTCACTTCCTTGCCACAGGCGTTGCAGCTTGGCATGTCGTACGAACCGGCGTACATTTTTCTTGGGTGCATATCCTCGGCGACCTATTTTTACTTTTGTTGGGCCTAGAAAATAAAGGATTTATACCATCGCAACTAAGTTATGGTATGGGCATTGGACGATACATGGTAAGAGGTCTTGCCAAGGAGCTGGACAACAAATCCAGAGAATTCTACGAATTTGTTATGCCGGCTATAGACATGTTTGAGGATGGCAATGATCTGGTAATAGCTATCGATCTTCCCGGCTTTGCCAAGAAGGATATTAACCTCAGAATAAACGGGAACATCCTGTCGATAATCGCCAAGAGGGAACAGGATGAAATGAATGGCACCGTCTATTACAGACATAGACCGACCAAGATAGACAAGAAAGTGTTGCTTCCAATATCGGTCAAGGAAGAGGACAAAATAGTGGGCAAGGCTACGTATGAAAATGGCGTCGTGACCCTCAAGATACCGATACCAAAGTCGACCAATATCCCCATAACATAAAAAAAGGTACTAGTTCGAGTCTAAGAAAATAAATCTCAGTTAGGTACTTGTACCGGAACGTTTTAAATTAAAGCGGCGATAACGAAGCAGGCATTGCAGGCAATCGCCTTTTGCAAGCACGATAAGGATAATATCTATCAATCCCTAGAGAATAGGAGCGAGTCGGTCGGTTGTGGAAGATGAAGGCTCACAGCAGCCTGAAGGCAACGCAACAGACAAGATACTTGATTTTATACGGGATAATCCCAGTTGTCACCTCAGAAAGATCAAAAAGGAGCTCAACCTAGCAATGGGCACGGTTCAGTACCACCTTGACAAACTGGAAAAAGCAGGCAGGATAACTTCCCATAAGCATGGTCTCCACAAGTACTACTTTTCTGTGGGGCTGTTCGAGGAAAATGAAAAGCAGCTTCTTGAAGTCCTGAGCAATGAAACTGCGCGTGACATTCTAATGTTTATTGTTGAGCACAAGAATCCATCACAGACCGAAATCGGCAAGCACGTGGAGATATCCTCGGCATCCGTAAACTGGCACATCAAACGGCTGAAAGACTCTAGAATTATTGATGAAATCAGAGAAGGTAAGTTCAAGAGATACAAATTACGTGGGGATTCCAAGCAAGTTGTTGCAATGCTGAAGAACTTTTATCCAAGCATTTGGGACAAATGGAGCAACAGACTTGCAGAGATGTTCTTATCGATGTCGAGCGAGGTCGAAGAGAAAGGAGGAGAAAGATTGTGACAGATTTCCTGTCCATATGTATTTGGATTGTGCTATCTTCGCTAATAGGGCAGATAGATAATGAAACAAATGACGAAGGGCCCGACGGACAGGATGAGCAAGTTGCAAATAATACAGGGTTAGAAAGTGCAAGTGGAGGATCAGTAGCGGGAGGAATCGGAACCGATGCCTATGAACCGATAGTACAGATAATCAAGATAGGCATTGCAGCATTTTCAGTTCTTTTACTTGGTCTTTCGCTATCTGCATACAGGAAAACTGCTATCAAGAGCATAATCTATGCAGCTGTCGCGTTTGGATTATTCGCGGCCCAGTTGTTATTTGACTACTTGGAAGATGCAGTTCAAGGCTGGGAGCAGCCGTACAATGACGTCATATTCTATGCAATGACTCTTGCAATCCTTGCGCTATTCTTTTTAGCAATCGTGAGGCGGAAATAAGTCTAGAATTTCTTTCTCAACAGGAAAGCAACTGTCGCAGCTGCTGCAGCAAAACCGCCATATGAGAAGTATGCATTGTATGGCAATATCACCGCTGATCCGACAAATAGTGCAGACGCAAGTATGCTTGTGGAAAGTGTTCCAGTGTTTCTCTCCTGTCGGCCGTACGCGCTCATTGTTTCAAGGTACGTCTTGAGCAGCGGCGCGACGGTCACCGAATCCTGTATGCCCTTTGCAAACCTCTTTGCAGAGATCTTCAACTCTTCAATGTAGGCGTCTCTCACTAGTCCCTCTTCCTCAAGCAGGTTTGCAAGCACCTTGACAAACTGGAACGGCACCTTGTGGTGCTGGTAGATGCCTTCCAAAATAGAGGCCATGCGCATATAGAGCGCGAGGTTCTTTGGGAGCCTGAATGGAAAACGGCTCATGGTCTTGTTTGCAAGATCTACGAGCGACTTTACTTCCATACGGTCCACCTTCTTGCCATGCATGGACTGAATTGAAAGCGCAATGCCACGCTCCACTATGTACCTGTTGACAGTAGGTTCAAGTGTTCCAAGCTCGATCAACACATTGACAGTCCTTTCCGCGTCCTTGTCCAACAGACCCAGATAAAGGCGGATGAGCCTGATGCGGGTCTCGCTGTCCAGCCTACCGACCATGCCAAAGTCATACAGTATCAGCCGGCCGTCGTCGGTTACTGAAATATTACCGGGGTGTGGGTCGGCATGGAAGATGTTGTGGCGCAAAAGCATCTTGAAGAACAGCCTGTGCGCGCGCACCACCAGCTTTTCCCTGTCAATGCCTTTTTCGTTCAGCCTTGCAATGTCAGTGATTTTTACTCCTGGCACGTATTCCATCGTAAGCACGTGTCTGCTTGTCCTTTCAATAAATAGATCAGGCACGACAACAGACGGATCACCTGCCAGGTTGTGTTTGATGGTTAGAAGGTTCTGAGCCTCTATGCGGTAGTCCATCTCTTCGTGCACAGTCTCGATGAACTGCGCTAACATGCCTTCCGCCGAGAACCGCAAATTGGGATCAATGAACCGGGTGGCAAGCGGAAGTATTTTTTTCAGGACGTAAATGTCGTCTTCAATTACCCTTTCAATACTTGGTCTGCCCACCTTGACTATCACCTGGCGGCCGGCGTATTTCGCGACATACACCTGTCCCAGTGACGCCCCCGACAGCGGCGCGGTGTCAAACTCTTCAAATGCGTCCTCTATCTTTCCGAGCTCGCTTTCGATTATTGGCTTTATTTCTTCGAACCGAGCAGGCGGCACGTCATCCTGCAGTTTTGCAAGAACTTCAAGATATGGCTGCGGTAGGATGTCGACACGGGTTGAAAGCCACTGGCCAAGTTTGATGTACGACGGCCCAAGTTCGATAAAAGTCTTAAGCGCCTTCCGAGCGTGCCGGCGATACTTTTCTTCGTCGACGTTCTTGCCCTCTCTCTTCACCCATTCGCGCCTGTCCCGGCGCAGGCTGATGACGACGGGCAGGAGCTTCAGCACGACTTTTGCGATATGCAGCTTTGAAGGGTGTGGGAAAACAGAGGTTTCGTCGATGGGGTCTTTTCTGACCTGGGACGGATGCTCCATTTCTTATTCGCTCCTTTTTTTCATTGAACTGGCCGCATTGAAAACAAGATTCCCCGCCGACGAACCTGCGACGTATCCGGCAACAGCAGCGTCAATAGCTGCATCTCTGGTGCTCTTGCCTTCTTTTTTGCGCTTGCTGTAAACTGCCGCGCCCACGCTCCTGCCAACAATCACTGCAGCTGCTGCGCCAGCAAGATATTCCGGCGCGTCAACGAGCAGGTGTCCAAGCGGATTTCTTAGCGGGTCAACCTTGTCCATGTGGACGGTGTAATGGGTGTCATAATCACGTATGTGGAGGTTGCTGAAGCGGTACTGCTTTCTGGCTCCCTTCTTAGCGCCAAGGACAGTCTCCTTGAAATCGATTATCGGCCTAACAGCCTTGGGCACAATGATGTTGCCCTCGCCGTCAATGAATTCCACGTTCAGAAAGGGCCTCAGATCGCATATAAAATTAGCGAATAGGTTTAATCCCACGTCTCATGCTGTAATGATAATGCTACGCGTCAGGTTAATCGAAAGTAGTAGGATCTATTTTGGAGGCATCAGATTGAGAAAGGATAGATTCTTGCTGGACCGCAGAGTAATCGAAAAAGAGATAGTCGAGCACCAAGACTCTGTAGGGATAGTCCCAGTCAACGGCAGAGATGTCATCTTAGTCGCGCAGTACCGGCGTGCTGCAGGCAAAGTGTTGCTTGAAATACCGGCGGGCAAGATAGAAAAAGGCGAGATACCTAGGCGAGCAGCGATTCGCGAAATGGCTGAGGAGATTGGCTATTCTGGTAAACTAGAGCCGCTGATGAGATTTTACCTCGCTCCCGGTTACTCGACAGAACTCATGCACGTGTTTGTTGCTACTAATCTGAGAAAGATAACGCGCGGGCCTTTGGACGATGATGAGAACATCAGGATAAAGAAAATGAAACTTGGCGCAGCTCTAAGGAAGTGCCTCAGCGGCGAGATTCAAGATAGCAAAACCGTGGGTGCGCTTCTCGCCTACAGCCAGTCAGATTGAACTGGCTGGTATACTTTTTTCCTTGCGTCGTCAAGGCTGTTTCTCTCGATTATCAGCCCTTGGCGCTTCAGGTCGTCAACCGCCGCCTGTACTGTCCTCCTTGGCAGGTGGCTCATCGAAATAAGCTCGCTCTGTTCAATCGGGTGCTTTGTCCGGATTACAAAGTAAATGAATTTTGCAGCCGGTCCGCCCTCGGGATTCCTGCGCAAATACGACACCCCAAAAGCAGATTTTGACAGGAAACCTCTGCGCTGCGATTCGACAGACGCTATCGCGTCCGGGTGTACCTCTGCCAAATTGACGCGCTGGCCAAACTCGGCAATGAGCGCTGACTGCTGCGACTCGAGCGGCGTCTCAAAGATGAACGTGCTTGGCGGGTACTTGTTTGTTATTGCGCCCACAAAGCTCCACTTCACCAGTGTCTTCTCGTCGTAAATGCCGACATTGATCCCCTCGTTTGACTCGAGCACTATTTTCTTCGAGCCCAATTTTACTGCCTCCTCTATCTTGTCTAGCGTGTCGTCGATCCCGAGCTGGTGACGCGGGTCCTTCTTGCCGACCTTCCATTGTAACTCGAGGCCGGCAGATTTTATCACGTCACCAATCTTGCGCTTTTGATCGATTGAGAGGTCGATGCTGTTCTCGCCTACTTCGATGATGTCAAAGCCTACCCTTGCAGCGTCTTTGACGCATCTCTCAAAGGAGCTTTCCGAGATCGCAAACTCGGTTATCGTGCTGCCTGTCGAGACGCGCACGTCAAAATCATGATAGAACTTGATCTTTTTCTTAAGGATCTCTTCCGATACTAACATGGGAAACGCGCCATAGATCTTGACCACGTCTATGAAAGGGGCGATTACCTCAAAGTTCTCTTTGTCAATACCTTGCAGTTTGTCTATGCTGCAGGTTATCCCCTCTTTGCGAGGCTTTTTTGCATCTACCCTGTTCTTTGCGAGATCGTCAAGCATCTGTGATTATGATATATGCAGATTTTGCGCATATTTTAATTTGCGGGTTCTCGGGCATCTATTGTCTCAACAACACGGTTTATTCGCTGTGTTGGTCTAATCCCCAGCGCGATCTTAGCTTTTCCTCAACCTTACGGAATAGTACCCGGTCAAACACTATTCCTATAGCAAAAATTGTGATCATGATGGTGATGATGTCTCCCATGAAGTGGAAATTCCTTGCAGAGCTCATCACGTATCCCAGGCCGGGCTCTGATGTAATCGTTATCAATATTTCAGCGCCAATGAGCGCGTGCCATGCAAACGACCAAGCTTGTCGGATTCCTAGAATAAGCGAAGGAGTCGCTGCAGGGATCATGACGTGTCGGAAAAGCGCAAACCCTTTTGCGCCCATGTTGCTGGCGGCACGCATGTAGATGGGCGGTATGTTGCGGATCGAGCTGTACGTGGTTATCATTACAGAGAAGACAGAGGCCATCACGATTACGAACAATATCGCCACGTCGTTGTAGCCAAATGGAAGAATAGCAAAAATGGTCCATGCAATGCTCGGAAAAGTCAAAAGACCTACAGCAAAGGAGCTCATCGTCTTGCCAAAGCCCGGAAACTTGACCATTGCGAGACCCACTCCTCCTCCTATCGCAATTGAGATCAAGAATCCAGCGGCGAGCCTCCATAGCGTTACACCAGTACCCACAACCAACGCAGAATTCGCCACCAGGTTAGCTATCGAGCCAGCAACCATCGCGGGAGATGGTATGAGAAATTCTGGCCAAATTCCAAG
Organism: Nitrososphaera sp.; assembly: GCA_036003785.1. Lineage (GTDB taxonomy): Archaea > Thermoproteota > Nitrososphaeria > Nitrososphaerales > Nitrososphaeraceae > Nitrososphaera. Next base: position 6,466 of record DASYSB010000020.1, on the reverse strand, counting down.
CAAGAATACAAATTGCCATATGCCCACAAACGTGGCGAGGAATAGCGCGCCATTGGCAGCATCTGTTACGTCTAACTTGGCTTTCCTACGTTGTTTATCTAACTTTGTTTTCTCTTCTAACAAATTGGAACTCCTCTTCTAGCTCTTTCAGTATCTGCCTCTTAATGACGGTGATTTGTGGGCCTTCCACATCTCTCGGCCTTGGAAGGTTTATCGAGAATTCTCTCTTGATGCTACCAAGCTGGGGAGAAAGCACTATGAGCCGGGTGCCTAATGCGAGCGCTTCGTTTATGTTATGAGTGACAAACAGAATTGTCTTTTTCGTTTCTTCGTGGATCTGCAACAGTTGGTTGTGCAGCATCTCCCTTGTCTGCTGGTCTACCGCGGCAAAAGGCTCGTCCATCAGCAAAATGTCCGGATTCATTGCGAGGGCTCGCGCTATAGCCACCCTCTGCTTCATGCCGCCTGAGAGCTGATAAATGTACGAATTTGCAAACTTTGAAAGCTGCACCATGTTGATAAAGCGCATTGCGGCCTGCCTTTGCTCATTCTTTGGAACTCGTCCAAGTTTGAGTCCAAACTCGACATTTTCCAGAACTGAAAGCCAAGGAAAGAGTGCGCCTTCCTGAAATATTACCAGTCTGCCAGGGTCAGTAGAGGTCTTGTGCTCACCCTTGACCAATATGCTGCCCGAGTCAGGTCTATCGAGTCCTGCAATGATGTTAAGCAATGTACTTTTTCCGCAGCCAGACGGCCCCACAATGGTTACAAATTCGCCATCTTTGATGTCGATGCTAACTCTGTTCAATACAACGTGGTTCTGATCGTTTGCATAGAGGTAGGTCTTTGACACCTCCTCGACCTGCAGCAGAATTGAATTGCTTTGTCGATATTCAGTTGTTATCAAGGCTGATTCTCTCCAATATCAATGTACAGCATATAATCTACTTCAAAGGCGCAATAGCTGCAATCTAGGTGCATCATTTGCGTCATTGTATCTCAGGAAGCCCCTTTTCTTTAAGAACTTCATTTAGGATCGTTAAGTCGTAGATTTCTGACAGATCAGGCCTCTTATCTCCCAAAAATCCAATCTCAAATGCATCGTTGGCTGACTCGAACAGCGATTCTTTTACCGGGTCCCATGTCAGTGTCATTCTCGAGAACCCTTCTTCAAACTCGTCTGCTGGAATGGTTTTGCCAGTGAGTTTTTGTAGCTCTACGTTGAACTGCCGCATTGCTTCATCAGGATTTTCATTTATCCATTTGGTTTCATCGATATGGGCTTCTAGCAGCTTGCTAATTATTCTAGGGTTCTTTTCCAAATAATCTGTTCTGGCCACAATGTGCGCGGTCACGAATTCTCCATTCGGCCACAATTCTCGCTCGTCCAAGAATATTCTTCCGTTTGCTTCCTTGACCAGCCTTGCTCCCCAGGGCTCAGGCACCCATGCACCTTGAATATCCTTCTTTATCATTAACGTAAGAATATCAGCGTTTTGTACCGGCAGCACTTCTACGTTGCCGCCTTTTTCTTTTGTTTCATAGGCATTATCAAGTAGGTACTTGCGCAATGCGACATCTTGTGTGTTACCAAGTTGCGGCGAAGCAAATTTCTTGTTGGCAAGATCGTCCACTGAATTAATGCCTGCATCATTTCTGACTACAAACACTGCACCACCGCTGGCTGCTCCTGAAATTATACGCAACCCTTCCCCTTTTGATACTACGTAGCCGTTGATCGCAGGGTTAGAACCAATATACGTCACGTCAATCTGGTCTGCAAATAGTGCCTCAATCGCCGACGGGCCTGCGTTGAATATCTGTGTCCTAACCTCAACGTCGTCTCCCATAGCCCTTTGAAAGTCGCCGTTCTCAAGACCAATAACCGCCTGTGCGTGATTGATGTTCGGAAAATAGCCGATTCTCAATATTCTTGATTCAGACTGGCCAGAGTTGCCGGTACCGCCTAACGATATTCCAAGGGTCGGTATTGAAGTAACGATAACGCCGATGAGTATTGCGGAAGTGATACCAATCTTGATCCTATTATCCATCGGCAGACTTGCTACTTGTACTACTTAATACTGCTTTTAATCACGCAAAAAATGAACGTTATGTGCAAAAGGCAGCTTCTGCATGAGGATAGATCGGCCTCAAGTGAATTTATGCGTAGAGATAATTTTATGAACTAACGATTGCAAGATTATTCTGAAGGCAGATCGATGATGTTTGCCTCTTCTACCTTGTGTTGCCCTGAAGCCCGTTTAGCTGCGTCAATGATCAGCTTGGCAACATAGAGCTCAATTCCGAGCACGGCTGCGATGTCTGTGGGGTTTGAACGCAAGAGCGAATCAAGCGACGTAAAGCCGGCAGCCATAAGCGAATCCTTGATGCCTATAGCTAGCTCTAACATTTGTATGCTAGGGCCTATCATGCCACTTTGGAGGCTTTACACTTTATAATGATTGTAGCTAATTGCACTGGGCGATCATGAACGCATTTTCTCCTAGTTCATAGTTCGATCATGCAGCTTCAATGTCGTGCGAGTGGATCTTTCTCAGAGCTTCGTGAACCTGGTTGCGGAAAAGCGTGAGCCCTATCCTGCCTGCGTAGGGCTGCCCCCTTGCAAATGACTCTGCTAGGTTACCCACAAACTCCATGTCCACTTTTGGCGGCATCGGAGGCTCGAATGGGTCGACGTATGCTTCGATTATCGTGGGCTTGTTTTCAGCCATCGCTTGGCTCATTACGGGTTTCACTTCCGCCGGCTCGTTTATCGAGTACCCTCTACCCCCACAGCTCTCTGCGAATTCCGCAAAATCTATTGGTGTGAGCTCGACCCCATATTCGGGGTTGCCAAGGAATGCCATCTGCTCCCATCTTATCATGCCAAGCGTGTTGTTCTTGATTATCACTACCTTGATTGGCAGGTTGTACTGAACAGCCGTTGCAAATTCGGCCATCAGCATCGAAAACCCGCCATCGCCTACGAACGCGACACATTGTCTCTCAGGGTACGCCATCTGCGCAGCTATCGCGTAGGGTAGGCCACAGGCCATGCTTGCAAGCGTGCCGGAAAGCGAGAATTTCATTCCGCGGCGCAGTTGTATGTATCGCGCAGCCCACACCGTGTTGGTGCCACTGTCGACAGAAATTATAGCATTGTCTTCCAGCTCCTCCGACACTGCCGTGGCAACGACTTGCGGCTTCACAGGCTTGTCAGTTCTGCTGCTCCGCTCACGAAGCAGTTCCATCCAACTCTTCATTGCCTGCCGCTTTGACTCTAGGAATTGCCGGTTCTCCTTTTTCTTTAACAGGGGTAAGAGCGCTGCAAGCGTCCTCTTAGCGTCGCCAATCAAGCCTGCCTCCACAGGGTATCGCAGGCCTATCCGCTCCGGAAGCAAGTCGATTTGGATTCCCCTTGCGCGGTCTGGTTTTGGCAAATAGTCAATGTATGGAAAAGATGTTCCAACCATGAGCAGCGTATCGGCGTCTTGCATGGCATCAGTAGCAGGCTCGGTCCCAAGTATCCCAAGGCCACCTAGGCTGTTTGGATGGTCGTCAGGTACTACTGCTTTTCCAAGCAGCGCCTTGACTATCGGCGCCGCTAGCCTGTCAGAAATCGCCTCAACCTCAGTGCCGGCCTCGAGTGCGCCCTGCCCCACGAGGAGCACCACCTTTTCGCCCAAATTGAGAATATCTGCTGCCTTGCTTATGAGCGCGGGATCTGGCATGGTGCAGGACACAAAAACGTCCGACGTATGACCGGCAACCTTGTGCCTAGAATACCTGCCTGTGAGCTGCCTTTCCTGAACGTCTATTGGGATCGTTAGATGACTAACGCCGCGCTTTGAAATCGCGCTTCTGCAGGCGATATCGACTGCCATTTCGGCGTGCTCGGGGCTGTTTATCATGTTATTGTATACTGCCACGTCAGAGAACAGTTGCAGCAGATCGACGTCTTGCTGGTAGTGAGAACCCATCATATCAGAATACGTGCTGCCGGTAATAGCTATAACCGGCGTGCTATCGGCCTTGGCATCATACAGGCCTGTCAATAGGTGTATCGCGCCCGGCCCCGACGTTGCGACACACGCGCCAAGCTTGCCGGTATATTTTGCATAGGCACATGCCATGAATGCTGCAGACTCTTCGTGCCGGACTAGTACGAACTTGATCCTATCCTTGCGCCGCCGGAGCGCCTCGATAAAGCCGTTTATACCATCCCCTGGGAGGCCAAATATCACTTCCACACCCCAGTCAAGCAGCGATTCGGCTACAATGTCAGCTGTTCTTGTGCCTTGCGCTACAACCATGTGATACTATATGTCTGGGTAAAATAAGTAAGTTAACGCTGAAGGCATGGAAGAATGTTAGATACGTCCGCACCGTTTTCTTTTAATATCGACCGCTCGCAGCTGGTCCAGTTGACAATAGAGCAAAAGCTTGACCACCGGGATTTTCTTCTTTGCGAGTCGTGCTTTTGGTGCGCTTCCTACATCGACCACGCCGGCGCCTCGAGATGCCCGGTTTGTAAGAGCAGCAGGCTTGCTAGACTACCTGTAAAGTAATCAGCCTTTGGCAAGCTTGTCAATTGTTTTCGCAAGTTTAATGTCATAATTGCTGATGCCGTCGACATCGTGTGTCATAAGGTCTATTCTGACGCGGTTGTACACATTGAACCATTCCGGGTGGTGGTTCATCTTCTCGGCTTCCATGGCAACTCTGGTCATAAAGCCAAATGCCTGTACAAAGTCTTCAAACTCGAAGGTCTTGTTTATCTTGCCGCTTACGACCTTCCAATCGTCGAGTTTGGCCACTTGATCACTTATTTCTTTCTCTGAAAGCTTACGATAGTCTTCATCAGACATGAAATAAAGTGGTGCGACGTATCTAATACGTCTTGCCAATGGGGAAATCTTGTACCATCGATAGGTTTGACTGAAAGACTCGTTGCTGGCGTAAACAAAACAAAGACAATTCCGAATAATCGGAATTGTATGCTATTTACTGGCTTTTCTTGCGCACTCCCAATACTATTAATACACGCAGCTGGCGTGCAGTTTTATCGGATGGGTAGTCTAGCCTGGTTAGGATACCTGTCTTACACACAGGTGGTCGAGAGTTCGAATCTCTCCCCATCCACTTATTTTCGCTGTCTCATGTAAAGAATTCTCGGCATTGACAAAGTCGCGCTTGTTTGTAACCGTAAACGGTTCTGCTGTCAACCGCTTACGGTCTTGCTCTAGCCCGCTAACGGTCTGTGCAACGCCTGCTGCGAGCATGCTAGACGCGCTTGCTGATTTTTTTAGGTGTTGGTCGAACAGTATGCAGCATCGGTTGCAGTAATAGCCCATTGCTTCATAGGTTGCCTTTGCGCCGTGTCTCTCATACAAGGTCTTTATTTTCTTACCACATTTAGGGCAGTCTTGCATTAGTAACAAGACCGTAGACGGTCTATTTATGCCTTTAAAGTATGATTATTCAAGATTAGATTTTTAAATCAGAAGCTTTAAAGCTCGACTATTGCCATACAAGGGTTACCAGCACATCCAGCGACCGAGCCCAGATGCTGGCGATGGTTGGTTGCCCTTTACCTGTGGTCATTGCGGTGCGAAGACTACTGCATTCGTTGCCGCGCATTACGTTTACCAAACGGTTCTTGTTAGATGGTTGTTGTGCACAAGCTGCGGCGATGGCTCAGTACTAACTGAGAAAGGTGTAATTTACCCGACTGCGATTTTTGGTCATGCCCAGCTCTAGCCAAAGTACCTAAAAATATGAGCTAGTCTCAAAAGCTACTTATTAGAAGACATTTCTTTTTGGCGGTGAGGCTATGCTAGCGTATGCACAAACGCCAAACTCGACTGCAAACGCTGATCAATCTTGGTATTTGGGGGCCGGCGATTATTTCAGTATTCTTAGTTTTATTATCAGTGCAGCAGCCTTAGTTGTAGCCTTACTCATTTACTTCGAATTAAGAAAAAGAGAAAGGGCGCATCTCGTAAGCGCGTTAAGGCTTACACATGCCATAATTGCAAATCGTCGAGAGCACATACGAGTTTTTGTGGCTCGGGCACTAGATGGACAAGATAGACCGGGCGAGAATAGACTAGACCTTGTAGAATTAGGGCGATTTATGAGAGACGTACACCCGATGCTAAATCGAGATGCAGACAGAATAGAGAGAGCCTTAGACCCTATAAGATTGCTGATCAGCGCAGAACTTAACGATAAGCTGGTTTACATTACAGAATATTTTAGAACACTTGCCGACCCTAGCCAAAACCTGCCAGAATTGCTAATACAAGATGGGGCTGTAAGATGGTTCAATCGTCAGCGTGAATTAATGAGAGAACTCGTAGACTTAATGGCAGATATTCGTAAAGAAGCACCAGAAATACCCGCGCCTAGCTAAGTATCTTAACACTCGGCTCTCTAGTCAAATGACAAAAGCCTTTTAATC
>DASYSB010000019.1:0-72891 GCA_036003785.1 Nitrososphaera sp. | reverse complement strand
ATGACTCTGGCAGACATACTATAACTTCAAAGGATGGCACTTTCGATTCCGGCGTGATGGGAAAGGGACAGTCATTTAGCTTCACTTTTGACAAGGCAGGCCAGTACCCGTACTTTTGCAGTCCACATCCGGGCATGGTGGGCACAGTGGTGGTGACAGAAAGCTAATGCAAAGTGCACATCAATCCCGCCCGCGTGAAGTAACAATAACTGCAACTCTCAACATAATCGTTGGAGTTGCCGGGCTTTTTTTCGCAGTTGGGTTTATTGCCCAAGATGCCGTATTTCATCCAGTTATAGAATCTGCTTTTGGTGGTGATCTTCCACGACGAAATCTATCAGCTGATCAAGCTTCAACACCGGGATTCGGCATTGCACTTGGAGCAGTACTTGCTCCTTTAGCTATTGTCTCATTTATTGTAGCCAATGGGCTGCTGAAAGGCCGACGATGGGCTTGGACTGCCGCTCTAGTCTTGTCAATTATTAGCATGGTGTGGTATGCATTTACTGTTGCTATTATCCCCAGTAATGGTGGTAGAACAATCGGCATTATCATAGGCGCAGTAACCATTTACTACCTATACAGACCACATGTCAAAGCGTATCTTGGCAAAGGAGAGATGAGAGCATGACAAATCAAAAAACGTATTGTCAGTAGGACTCGCAGCGGCAACACTGGCGTTGGTCCTACGTTTTTTGCAGGCGGTGGAGCCGGTTGCGCCACAAGCGCCGGCCGCGCAAGGACTGGCTTAGGCAAAACGAGCTTGACAGGGATGGGATGTCGCGCAAGGAGATACGGGGATGGTTAGATGGCAATGCTTAAGTAAACCGGTGCTGTAGACATCTTTGTAATTTTTCAAGGCCGCTAGAAATTATTGACGTCCAAATGGATAAAGGTAAATTAATATGGTCAGCAATTTGACATAACTTCAGGATAAGAACTGGTTTTGAGCAGGAGAAACATCGAGGCCAATCCTCTACTCGAGCAGTTTGCTGACCACATTGCAAGAATTGAAGAGGCACTAAAGCGCGAGCTTGATCTGTATTCGTGGTCCGAGTTCCACGCGCCGCTTCGCTACGCCTGCGACGGCGGCAAACGCATCAGGCCGCTCATACTCGTGCTTTCAGCCGAATGCATAAACTCGAAAAAGCCCGGATCAGACGCCTACCTTGCTGCATCTGCAATAGAGCTCCTACACACCGAATCGATTATCCACGATGACATTATTGACGACGAGAACCAACGCCGCGGCAAGCCCTCATTTCACGTGAAGTATGGCTACAACAGTAGCATCCTTACCGCCGATTTTGTCCTCGGCGTCATACTCAACATCGGCTCGAAGCTCAAGGACACGCGGGTCATAAGCGAGCTGTCCAACGCGGCGACAAGAATGAGCGAGGGCGAAATGATGGAGATAAAACTCAACAAATCGCCAGAAATCAGCGAGGACGACTACATCAAGGTCCTTGAATACAAAACCGCTTCGCTCTTTGAAACGTCTGCAAAGTTAGGCGCGATCATTGGCGGCGGAAGCGAAGACCAGATCCGCGCCATGACATCGTTTGGCAACCTGCTCGGCATTGCGTATCAGATCCATGATGACCTTATCGATTGGAACAATGAAAACCGGCTGTTCAACATGCTCGTAAGGAAGAACGGGAGGTCGCAGGAGCTAGTCGACCAGATGGACAAATTGTATCAATCGTATGCTGCGAAGGCAAAGAACGAGCTCCGCAAGATATCGGCAGAAAGCGAGACCAAACGCCATCTTGAGCACTTAACAGACCTGGCTTCAGTTCAATTCTAACATGAGAGCTATTCTTGTCCGCATTTGTGACGTACAAACGCGCACCTATCTAGTTGCCGCCGGTTAACATTGAGGCAGGAGCTATGCTTGACAGATCTGGGATTGCTCTTGACGCAAAGTCAAGCAGCGGGGCATGCCAGATACCAAAGCCTACCATGAAGACCACTGCAAATACCAGCACGGCAACCATTGCCCTTGGCTCCTTTACCTTGCTCATGTCCGGTCCCTCTTCCATGTACATTTTTCTCATTATCCAGGCATAGTATCCAAGCGAGAGCGCGCTGTTTAGAACCCCTGCTATCGCGAGCCACGGGCCCCACTCTACGAGCGGCCCCGAGTTGATGCCTGCCCCAAATAGCACCAGCTTACTCCAGAAACCGTTGAGCGGAGGAACGCCGGCCAGCGCAAGTAGCGATATCGAAAGCGCGATTGCAGTTATCGGCATGCGCTTGCCAAGGCCCCGGTACTTTTCAAGGCTGTAGCTTGCTAGTGCAGTAGCTACTGCTGCCGCAGCTATGAAGGCCGCTGACTTCATCACCGCGTGGTTGATGATGTGGAAGAGCGAACCTGTGAGCGCCTGATCTGAATAGGGCGCAAGCGCGATGCCTATCATGATATAGCCTGCCTGAGCAATGCTTGAATAGGCCAGTATCCTCGGCACGCTCTTTTGGACCAACGCGCCGAGGTTACCAAGGGTCATGGTAAATACGGCGACTATAGCCAACGTGAGCGTCCAGTCAAGGTTGAGTGCAAACATGCCAAGCACTATAACGCGCAGCGCAGCTGCAAAGCCGGCCTTCTTTGTACCTGCAGCCAGTAGCGCGCCAATGGTCGTGGGGGCGCCTTCATAGGCGTCTGGCAGCCACATATGAAACGGCACGAGGCCCATCTTGAAGCCAAAGCCCGCGATGAATAGCGCGACTGCGAGTAGGCCGACAGGCATCAGACTTGAATCAAGGCTAGCCATGGCTCTTATCGAGTCGCCGATGTTGGTCGTGCCGGTAATCCCGTATACAAGCCCAATGGCAAGGACGATGAGCGCGGAAGAGAGCGCGCCAAACATGAAATACTTTATGGCTGCTTCGTTTGATATCGGGTCACGCTTTGTAAAGCCTGCCAGTGCATATGTTGGAAGCGACATCAGTTCCCACGCGATTAGTAGCATGACAAGGTCTGTCGAGTAGGCAATTATCACCATGCCAATACTTGATAGCAGGATCAGCGAGTAGTATGCTGCGGGGTTTGACTTTCCCTTGTAATAGTTCCACGATGACGCGGTAACCATTACCGACACGAGCAATAGCGCGATTGCAAAGAACGAGCCGAACATGTCGTCAACTATGACTTCCTGTGAGAACGCTACCGCAGGCAAGACTTCGCCAGAGAATATGCGGAAGATGACAATCCCCATTGCGACAACAAGCGCGCCAAACGCAATTCCGCTGTAAAGCTTGTTTCGGTCTGCCCCCTTTTCGCGCCTACCTGCGTCAATGGCCGGAATGGCAAGGCCTACCACGCCAAGTATTACCGTTACAAGGATTGGTGTTGAAAATAGGTCAACCATTTTCCATGCACCTACAAGAAGAGCAGCATCACGATTATCATGATGCCCACTGCAAAGACGAACAGGTATGTCTGCGTGATTCCGGTCTGGCCGCCCTTGACGACCCGGGACATGTATGACATTGAATATTGAAGGGCGGGGTTCATGCCGTCGATTATGGTGCTTTCAAAGTATCTCCAAATAATCCGGTACACAGCAAGAGGAATTACCACGCTGCCCCAATAAAGGGCGGTGTTGAGGTACCACCTGTTGTAAAGGAATTTCCAAATAGCTCTTGTCACGATACTTCTGGATATGACTTGCGGGTCGGCCTTCCTCGCAATGTAGAAAACAAAGCCCAGAGCGCCACCAACCGCAAACGCACCGACGGATGCCGCCGCCGCAAGTGGATTCAGTCCAAACCAAGTCCTATCGCCTTCAGGCGCAATGCTGAATGCAGATCCACCTCTTTCTTCCGCTTGCCCGTGGATTCCAAAGGACTCGGCAAGATAATCGGTAAAAAGGGCGTGAATTTGAGCTTCAAAGATAAAGCCGACGACGCCTATCGCAATTGACGCAACCGCCAAGATCGCGTACGGCACGAGCATGCTTGGGCCTGCCTCGTGCACGTGATGCCCGTTGTGCTCCATTTCCTCGATGTGCTTGCTAGGCTTACCAAAGAATGCCATCCCTATCATCCTGAATGTGTAAAATGCAGTCATGACTGCAACTACTACTGCCACGATAAAGAGTGGCCAGGAATATGCGTACCCCGATTCAAGTACCGCAGCGAATATTGCGTCCTTGCTCCAAAAGCCAGAGGTAAAGAGCGGAGCGCCTGCAAGTGAAAGGCTTGCGAGAAGCATAAAGATGTAGGTCTTTCTCATCGGCTTCTTGAGTCCACCCATATCGGTCATGAACCTGGACCCAACAGCGTGCAGTAGCGCGCCGGCACCCATGAAGAGCGACGCCTTAAACATCGCGTGGCTCATCATATGGAAGAAGCCGGAGGTATAGCCGTCGACAAAGTTGAGCGACAACCCTGCAATGCCGAGGCCCATCATCATGTATCCTATCTGCGAGCCCGTGGAATACGCAAGTACTTTCTTTATCTCTGGGTTGACCAGAGCCTGTGTAGCAAGCAAGAACGCCGTAATTGCGCCGACCCACGCAACCACTTCAAAAAATTGCTCCATGCTAAATGCGCCCATTGTTCCGAGCGCAAAAAACAGAGGCCCGATGCGCGCGACTAGAAACACTCCGGCCTTGACCATCGTCGCGGCGTGTATGAGCGCAGAGACTGCAGTCGGGCCGGTCATTGCTTCGAGTAGCCACTCGTTGAGCGGGAATTGCGCCGACTTGCCTATCGCGCCGCCAAACAACAACACAGCTGCAGGCACCAGCAGGTTCTGCTGCGACATTGCAATCGCCCATGAAGGATCTTCGACGAGCTCCTTGAATCCAAAGGTTCCGGCGTGAATGAATATCAGGAACATGCCAGCGAGCATCATTGTGTCGCCTGCGCGGGTCATAAGGAACGCCTTCAAGCCCGCATGTGTAGGCGAAGCCCACATCGGGATACCGCCAGCCATGTGGCCCTCCTTGCCGACAAAGTCCTTCTTCCTGTCGTAGTACCAGAAACCTATGAGCGCATAAGATGCAAGGCCCACGCCCTCCCACCCAAAGAATACCATCAACAGGTTGTCAGACAGCACGATCAGCTGCATTGAGCCAATGAAGAAGAGCATGAAGAACCAGTAGCGCGTTAAGTCCTTATCGCCATGCATGTAGCCCGTCGAGTAAACCATGATGAGGAAAGAGATCCACCCTACCAGGTTGGCCATGACTATAGCAAGCGGGTCTGCAAGCACGCCAGCTTTGAGGCCAAGTGAAGAGATCCACGAGATCTGGCTGTGCACTTCGGCGCCATCCAGTGCAAGCGGTATCAGCGTTGCTGCGGAAATCGCGCTTGCAAGCGCAAAGCCAACGGCAGTGTAATCGCGAACGCGGTGACCTTTACGAGCAACCGCCGCGATTATTGCGGCCCCCGCAAAGGGCAGTATCCAGACAAGCCACGCGTTTATTGCAATACCTTCAAAGCCTATTGCCAACTAGATCATCCTGATTCTCCATTTAGGTCGACTTCGCTGCCTCCGCTAAAGATCAAGCCATCTTGTGCAGCCGGTGCCTCTGCGTGAGCGGGAACAGGGAGCACTGCGCCGTTGCCTTCAAACATGCCTCCGATGTAGTCGGTGATCGGAGTTAGGAATATGTCTGGAAGCACGCCTATGATTAGCGTCATCGCCGCAAATACCGCCATAGTTGCGGTGATATAGCGGTTCGAGTCCTTGACGTGCGTCAGCTCCTCCGGTAACTTGCCAAAGAATATTCGCTTGAACATCCACAGGATATAGGCGGACGACAACACTGTCGCGAGTATGCCCAACCCAAACATCGTTGTTCTCAGGAGGTCCATTTGCGCAGTGGCTGTCTGCAGCACGCCATTGAACAAAATCCACTCGCCCATAAAGCCGCTCGTTGGCGGTATGCCAATTATCGTGAGTGCCCCGATCATTGCGATCGTTGCAGTGAAAGGCATCTTGCCTGCTAGCCCTCCCAGCTTGGCCATGCTCCTTGTACCCGTTTGCATGATAATGGATCCGGCCATCATGAAGAGTATAGCCTTGCCAAGACCGTGCGTAACGTACATCATTGTCCCACCAGTGATGCCAAGTATGCTTTCTGAGCCGAGACCAAATAGAATGTAGCCCATCTGGCTGATGCTGGAGTATGCTAGCACCCTCTTGATGTCATCTTGCATGAGAGCCATTGCGCCGCCGTATATCATTGTGGCAAGGCCCCACATGTTGATGTACAGGTTGTACTGCTCGTAGGTACCTGTGCTGCCGAGAAGCTCCATCCACAGCCGCAGGAGACCGTACGCGCCAATGCCGATCATGGCTGGAGACAGCAGCGCCGACACCGGAGTTGGAGCCTCTGCATGCGCGTACGGAAGCCAGATGTGAAGCAAGAACGCTGCTAGCTTGACGCCAAGGCCAATTACGAGCGCGAATATTATCAGAGGAAGCCACTGAGCAGGGATATTTGCCGCGTTTGCCTTGATCGTGTCATAGTCAAAGCCGCCCGCAAAGAATCCCATCGCTAGAAGGCCCAGCAGGAGCACGACCGCACCAGCGTGGGTCCAGAAGAAGAACATCAGGGCTATTCTGCGCCTTGCACCGTAGCCGTAAAATGCAATCAGAAAAAAAGAAGGGACTAGCATCAATTCAAAGAACACATAAAACTCGATCAGATTTGTCGCTAGGACTGTGCCCAGCATACCCATCGAGAATGCAAGGTAGAGCGAAAAGTAGAGCGCCATCTGGTTCTTGACGCGCTGATCTGTTTCAAGCACAGTCAGCTGCGAGCCTGAAATGTTCGGGCTCCCCGCATTCGAGCCGTGGTCGCTCCCATGCGCGAAAGAATCATTGCCTTGTCCACCCTTGTGCTCTGGCAAGTCCTCCGAGACCTTGTGTACCATATAGGGCTTTGAGTACAGCGCCAGTACTGTGCACAGGATATAGATGATTAGTGCGAAGGGCAAGCTCAGCCCATCAAGCCGAAGACCAAAGTCCCCAAACTGGCCCCATTTGTAGGTCTCGACGTACGTTTCCTGGTGGCCATTGTAGATCCACATTGCAGGGACGAGCAAGAGGCCGGTAGACACTGCAAGCGCGCCAAAGGAGAACCAGGTTGCTGCGTTTATGCCTGCCTTCCTGCCAATGCCGTAGGCCAAGGGCGCAACAAGAAGCGGTATGAAGGTCGCTGCCAACAGGAAATATGACTCTGCCATTTTGATTTTCTAGCTCCGCAAGCTCCTGAATTCTGCGACGTCGATCTCCTTGTACAGCCTGTACGCTACGATGATGAGCCCTAGCCCCACTGCCACTTCTGCTGCGGCTATGGCTATCGAAAAGAGCGCAAAAGTCTGCCCTTGGGCGTTTGGCAGTCCTCTTGAAAACGCGACAAGCGTAAGGTTTGCTGCATTGGCAATGATTTCTATTGAGAATAGCATCCTGATCGCATTGCGCTTTACAACGAGCCCGTAGATGCCTATAGCAACAAGCACTACCGACACAATAAGAAAATCAATCAGCTCGCTCATGTTGTTGTTCCACGTCCTCTCTGCGCGCAAGAGCGAGCGCCGCAATTACAGCTCCTGCAAGAGTCAGCCCCATTATGATTAGCGCCGGCGCATAGTAGGTAAGCATCAATTTGCCGATCTCCTTAAAGTCAACCGTTGGCGGGCCGCCAAAGTTCCCGAACTGGCCATTGATCCCCGACACAATCAACAGCGCTCCGAAGCTTGCCATGATTATGAGCATCAGAGCAATTCCTGCACTCTTTCTCTTCTTGTCTTCCTTCGTGGTGAAAAGCGCCTGAGTCCTCACCAACATGACCGTGAATATGATAAGCACTGCTACTGCGCCTACGTAGACTGCGATTTGGAACATTGCGACAAAGGGGGCATCCAACAGCAGGAAAAAGCCGGCGATTCCAAGCATCGAGATAGCAAGAGCCACTGCGCCGTAGATGAGCTCACGCGCTTCAAGCGCGATAATGGCTGCTCCAACTGTCAGGACAGCGACAGCGATAAAGATCGGATCAGCCATGAGTCGCACCCATGTCGTCTATTACTATTTCGACATCGCCTTGGTACTTTGGCTTTATCGCAAGCTGACCTGGCGTGTAAATCAGGTGTTCCTTTGTGAATGCTGATAATTCATAGTCATTTGTCATGAAAAGCGCGTAGAACGGGCAGGCATCGACGCAAAGCCCGCAGAAAACGCACTTGCCATAGTCGATCTGTGGCATGATGGCCTTCTTGTTATGCTTCCATTGTTCGTCGACCTTGACCATGCCTATGGCTTCTGCAATGCCCTCGCATGCTATCGCGCACAGCTGGCAGCCGGTGCATTTGTCATGGAACAGTATGTGCCTCCCCTTATACCCAGCAATTCCAACCCCCCTTTTAGGGTCAAACTGATAGCCGTCGCCAATGAATTTTAGCTTTTGTTCAGGATAGCGGAATGTAAAGCGCTTCATAATCAGGTGCTTCGAGCCCGACTCGATAGCCTTGATGAAGCCGCTCGCGGATGTCATCTAACTAACAGACCTCCCGGTCCAAGTACGCCGCCATATATTAGTGCAAGGGCGACAAAAATGTTGATGAACGAAAGCACGATCATTTTGTACCAGCCTGTGTGGAGAAGTATGTCTATCCTGATTCTGGGGCTGATACCTCTTGGCAGGAGCATGAGCATGATCACGCCAAACGTCTTGAGCGTAAACCAGAGCGTAGCATTGGCAGCCTGCTGGTCGTAAAGCGGGGCAATGTTTATGAGGGGTGTCTGGATTTGTGGCGGGAACACCATTGGGCCAGCCCAGCCACCAAGGAACAACACCACGAATAATGCAGCAAGCGCGTACGTCTTGACATATGACCCGAGCTGTAGCAGTCCGTATATCATGCCGGACGTCTCGGTGAGCCAACCGGCGACAATCTCTGACTCAGCTTCTGGCAGGTCGAACGGTATCCTTTCCAATTCTGCTAGCGACGAAATGTAAAAAACAAAGGCGCTTATCGGAAGGAAAAATATGAACCAATACGACTGGATCTGGGATTCAACTATCCCAGTCAGGTTGAGGGTGCCAGATAGGATGACAACTGAAAGCGCAGATAGGATGAAAGGGATTTCAAATGCGATCATCTGGTGTAGTGCTCGCAGGCCACCGATGAAGGGATATTTGCTGTTGCTTGCCCACGAGAATAGCAGAGCGATAAGCGGGAAGAACCCTAGGATTGCAAAGACTGCCAGAAGCCCAACGTCAGTGTCTGCCACGACATATCCCGGGGCTGCCGGTATGAGAGCTACTACAGCAGCGGCGGTTGCGACAAACATGATTGGTGCCGCCCAGAACATGGGTTTGTCGGCGCCGGAAGGAACGATTATTTCCTTGGCTATCAACTTAAGGCCGTCAGCAATTAATTGAAGTATGCCTTCTATTTTGCCGGCGTAAAGTGGGCCAACGCGGAGCTGCATCTTTGCCAGGAACTTGCGCTCTACGAATATAGTCACTGCGGCAATAAGGGCGGCGTACGTAAATCCTGGGAACATGGCTACTCTGAACAGGTCAGTCGTCATCAGGTGCTGGATTATTGGCATCGTGCGCGACGGGTCAACGACCATTGTTAGGAAGAGGTACGGCGTCAGGACTTGGTCACCCACAGGCGGAAGAGGCACGTAGAACAGAACTATGAATATGAGCGGGAGCCCTACGAGCGTGACAATGACAAGTATCCAGAAGATGAGCCAGATCAGACTACCGACAAATTCTCCAAAGCGGAAGTTCTGTGGGTATGTCGCCATCTACCTGTCAGCCTCCACCGGCCAGTAGTTCAGCGACCAATACACTGCCGGCATGTCTGCAAGCTTTTGGCCGACTAGCAGGTACGGCAGTGCAAGCATGTTGCGGAACGAGCCCACCGAAATCTTTACTCGGTACGGCCTGGGCGTGCCGTCGCTCACAATGTAGTAGCCAAGCGCTCCCCTCCCTGATTCGACCCGCCTGTAGGCTTCTCCTGGAGGCCCTTTCGGGTTTGGCTGGAGCTTCGCTCTGACTTCGCCTGATTGTGGCATCTTGTCGAGCAGTTGCTCGATTATGTGGCACGATTCGTGCATATCGAGAAATGGGACGTATGATCTTGCAAAGCAGTCGCCCGTTTTCATGTATTGAACTTTAAAGTCGATCTCGTTGTAGATGTCATACGGCTCGACCTTGCGAATGTCGTAGGGTATGCCTGAAGCGCGCAAGACAGAGCCTGCGACTCCTAGCTTTACGGCGTCTTCTCTTGACAACACGGCAACGCCTTCCGTCCTCTGTCGGAAAAGGGGCATGTTATAGAAAATATCTTCATATTCTTTGAGGCGCTTCTGGAAATATCTCATCTGTCTCATGCACCGGTCCTTAAAACCATCTGGTATGTCGTTTCTGACGCCGCCGGGAATGTTGAAAGCGTGAGTCACTCTTGCGCCTGTGAGCGCCTCTAGCAGGTCTATAAAGAGCTCTCTATCGCCGGTAGGCCACATGAACATCGTGGAATGCCCAAGGAAAATGCCGTAGATTGCAAGCCAGTACAACGTGTAGACTTGGCGGTTGAGCTCGGACGCAAGCGCCCTTATGTACTGGCCGCGCCGGGGAACTTCGATTCCCACGAGCTCTTCAATTGCAAGGCTGTAAGAATAGGTGATGTTTGAAGAATCGTGGATTACAGGTCTCTCAAGGTGTGGAATGTTCTGAATTACGTTTCGGTATTCGCACATCTTTTCCTCACCTCGGTGGACGTAACCGGGGTCAGGGTCGCAGTAGACGATGTAGTCGCCATCTACCTTGATCGTAAATCGAAAGTGTCCGGAGCCTGGGTGCTGTGGACCAACGCTGAGCGTCATCAACCGGTCCTCTTCAGACTCTCTTACTATCTGCAGACCCAGTTTTTTTGATTCTTCAAACTTGTCTTCTAGGCTTGTCATGCTATCTCCCCTTTATCTTGAAATCTTTTCTGAGCGGCGGAATGTCTGCCCAATCTTCAGGCAGCAGGAACCTCTCGTTCCTCGGGTGACCCTCGAAATAAACGCCCAGCATCTCAAATGTCTCCCTCTCGTGGTATTCCACACTTTTGTAGACGTTAATTAACGTTGGGAGCCGGGCATCGTCTCTGCTTGTTCTGGCAGTAAGCGACAGGATGTGTGCGCCAAGGTCTTCACGCGTGTACGAGCCAAGGTGGTAAATGACTTCGATCTGGTTTTCCTTTGGGTAGTCTGTGCCGCCGGCGGACTCGGCGTGGTCAAACCCCATGCTGTCGCGCAAAAATGTTGCAACTTCGACGATGTCGCGCGGCTCCACCTGTATCTTTATCCTTAGCGGCTTTATGAAAACTACTTTTATCGATTCTCCAAACTTTTTCTTTATCTCCTCTACGAGCCCCTTCTCAAACGGCGGGGCTTCAGGCTCTTTCTTTGGAGGCGGCGCTCCAGCAACTGGCTTAGGTGCGGCTGGTACCGGCGGATTCGCTGCAGAAGGCTTTTGTGAGCTGGCGGCCAGCTTTTTTGGCTCGTCATTGTTGGTGCTCATGCTACTTTATCTTTGACCTTTTGATCTTTTCCTGTAACAACATCGTCCCTTGGATCAGTGTCTCAGGTCTTGGAGGACAGCCAGGCACGTATACATCTACTGGTAGGATTCCATCGACGCCCGGAAGCACATTGTACGAGTCGATGTAGAGCCCGCCAGTGATGGCGCAAGCACCCATTGCTATTACGTACTTTGGCTCCGGCATCTGGTCATAGACCATTCTCAACCTTGGGGCCATCTTTCTTGTCACTGTACCTTGCACCACGATAAGGTCGCACTGGCGTAGGGAGCCAAACGCTTCGATAATGCCGAACCTTTCAACATCGTATCTTGGTCCCGAAGCCGCTCCAAACTCGACGCTGCAGCAGGCAGTTTCAAGGTGCACAGGCCAGAGTGACCAGATTCTGCCCCAGTTTATAGCATAGCCAAGCGGCGCATCCAGTGCTTTCACCAGAATGTCGCTAAGCTTGCTCACCATCACGTTAAAGGTGGTTGGGCTGACGAGTTCTTTCTTCAATGCCGGTCCTCCTCGTTGTTTTCTCCGCAGGATAGATATTTAATACTTGTTAGCAAAATCACCAAATGCCTTTCCTCCCTGCAAGGTAAAGTGCGTATCCCATCGCGGCAAACATTATCCCAAGAAAGCCGATGATTGGAAGCGTCGCAGCCCGGGGGATGCTGAAAAGCGCGGTTCCCCACGCGTAGAGAAAAATGGACATCACATCAAAGACTACAAACATCAGGATGTAAGCATAATACTGCATCATAAAATGCGATCTGCCTTCTCCTGTGGGCATCTGGCCGCACTCCATCGGAAGAAACTTGACCGGGTTGTACCGGCGTCTTGGCGAGATGAGCCTTGACAATATCAAAACAGGTACCGAAGCTAAGAGGCCAAAGCCGAGCATGTATAGAATCGGAGTAAAGTCCGCGGCGGTTTCTCCAGCCAAGGCATGACTTGCTGTTTTTCCAAGATATAAAAACCTAACGAGTAGATTACAATTCTCGTAATTCATGTCTTCAAAATCATGTTAAACAGCCGCCGCGCCGCCAGTTTTGGATGGTGCAGAGCGAGCTTCATCATCTTGCCTGCTGTAAAGTCGGCCTTGATAAAGTCAAGAAATTCGTCGACTGTCAACTCCCTGAGAATTTCTATCTCTGCGTCCCATTCTTTGTCAGTTAGGCCAAGCCAGCGCGTTTGCACCTTCAGGGCTGACTGGATCTTTGACTCGATTTTTGCCTTCCATGTTCGTTCATAATCCATCAAAGATTCCTTGCTGGCGCCGAGCGAGAGTGACTTTGCTCCCACTTCTCCCGCGAGCCTGCCAAATTCAATTGCATATCGTATCCCTTCAAGCACCAGAGGGTTTGACTGGCCGGCCGAGTCCCCCACCAACATAAGTCCGTCCGCGACGCTGTTCTGCCGAACCCCTTCATTTGGTATGAACCCATAATGCAGCTCCACCGGCTGTATTTTTCCAAGAGCATCAAGCGGCTTTAATTTTTTTTCCAGAATTTCATGCAACTTTTCAAGCGGTTCCGCTCTGGATTCAGGTCTGCCGATCCCGACGCCGATCCTGACCCTATTTTTTGACAGAGGAAACATCCAAGCGTAGCCAGCTTCAGAGTATTGCTGGCCGACCATCAGGACCCATGTCGCGCTATCAACTTGATCGCAGTAGCATTCGTACTCGGCGCCAACCCCATAGCGCTTCCATTCACCCGCCGCGCCTGCCTTACGTGCGACAGAAGCGCTAAAGCCGCTTGCGTCTATAACAAGAGTTGAACGCATAGTCATATCGCCCTTTGAGGTGCTTGCCTTGATGCCAACGATTCTGGAGTCTTCTTCTACGATATTGATGACATTGCTTTTTACCATAATCTGCGCACCAGCCGCTGCTGCAAGAAATGCCAGATGCTGGTACATGCCTCTCACGTCAAGCACGCAGGATGTGGTACTGCGTCCAGAGATCAGGACATCATTGGAAGGCGACACAAAGCGATAGTTCTGTATAGGATTATAGTATTTCGCCGGTATACCAAGCCTTTCCATTTCAGAAATCCAGGTAACGCCACTTGTCCTGACGCTATGAGCAATGGCTTCGTCCTTTTCAAACACGACTACTTTTGCACCGGCCTTTGCCGCGGAATACGCCGCTGAAAGTCCTGCCGGCCCTCCTCCGACAATCGCGATGTCGCATTTTTCTTCCATCTTATCCCTCAACCTGCTGTGAATGAGATGCCATCAAAGCGCATGTATGGTAATATCGAGTCATAAATGATTTTTCGCTCCTTTGACAGCCCGTCCAGGTGGCGCAGCGCTTCAAAGACATTGCCAGCCACCATGACTTCTTTGACTGCGTGCTCTATCGTTCCATTTTTAACGAGTCTACCTCCTTTGACCACGCCGGAAAAGTCGCCGTTCACAGGATTGACGTTGCCGGAAAACCTGCTGATCATAATGCCTTTTTTCATTTCAGAAATGAGAGTATCTAGGCTTGCTCTGCCCGGCCTGACAACAAAGTTGGTCGTCGACACAGAAGGCGGCGAGCTTGTGGAGCCACTTGCGTTGCCGGTGCTCCGAACACCATCCTTTTTTGCTGTGTAGGTGTTGTAAAGGAATTTTTTGAGCACCCCTTTTTCTATCACACTATTTCTGCGATGAGGCACCCCTTCCCTGTCAAAGCTCGACGCCCGGAGACCCTCTACATTTGTCGCGTCGTCATCTACAGTCAGCAGATCTGAAGCCACCTTCCTGCCTATTTTCCCAGCAAAGTGACTTGACTTTTTCTGGACGGCGTCAGAATTGATGGAATGCGAAATCACTTCTTCTATCATTTCCTTTACAGCTGCAGGTGTCAGCAGCATTTCCCCATTGAAGCTCTCTATCCTGCGTGGTCCGAGTGAATTGATAACTGTCTGTGCGAACTCGGTGGAAGCGGCCCTGACGTCGATGTCCTTTACAAAGTGCGATCCTCCAAGCTGGAAGTCAAAGCTAGATACATCACTATTTTCAATTGCCATGCCCATTATTGACCACGAAAAGATGCTAGCCCTTTCTGAGAGCTCGATGCCATTAGAGTTTGCCAGCGCGTGTGCCAATAGATCTGCGCCAAAGTTACCGCTGTCGACGCTCACCCTCTTGTCGTGCGACTTCGCAATTCCGAGCATTTCTGCCGCCAGCCTCGCGGCATCCGATGCGTTAAACGACACAGCTTTCTTGTCGTAGATGCCTCGCAGCATCCTTGCCTTCGATTTACCGGGAAGAGCGTTATGCTCGTCCTTTGGACTCACGCGAGCAATTTTTATTGCCATTGATACTGCGTGCTTTATCTTGCTTTTTGTCAGGCTGTTGACAGAGTAAAAACCGGCTGAGCCGCCAAGAAGGACGCGGATGCCAATCGAGCTTGTCTTTTGCGATTTTGCCTGTTTGACGTCGTTGCTTTCTATGAAGACTTCACACTCACTGCTGGCGGCAGCGCAAGCTTCGGCGTCACTTGCACCAAGAGCCTCGGCCTCTCTGATCGCGTAGCGTAAAAGGTCCTGCAATCACTGCAGACCTCCGATCACCGCAACGCACCGAATGTAAGGACCCCCGCCATCCACTTTTGCTGGCTGGTATTTGCCACAGTAGCCGGTGCCAATGTCATATTGGAACTCATCTCCAACCAAGTCTACTGAACGCAGTACCTCAAAGGCATTCCCGGAGATACTCGCCCCTTTCATCAACTCCTTCACCTCGCCATTCTCTATCCGATAGACTTCTTCTGCGCCGAACATGAACTCACCGTTGGCGTCGGCTTGGCCGTTCCTTGCCCCCTTGACGACGTAGCCATGCTTTGTCTCTTTTATCATGTCTTCAAGTTTGTCCGTGCGCGGCTCGATGAAAGTGTTGCGCATCCTGATGAGCGGCTCATCATCATATTGAAAGGCACGTGCATTGCCGGTTGGTTCGATGCCAAATATCATCGCGGACTCGCGGTTGTGCAGGAACGACTTTAGAATCCCTTTCTCAATTATGGCTGTCCGCCCTGCGTCTACGCCCTCGTCGTCCACTATTATTGTGCCTCCTGCGTTGTTCGCTATTTCAGACTTGCCACTGTCAACCAGTGTGACAAGCTCGCTTGCTACTTGCTCGCCAATTTTGTTCTTCACCACCGAGCCGGATAGCACGAAATCGGCTTCTACGGTGTGGCCGATTGCCTCATGCGAGAGGAGGCCCACCATCGCAGGATCCAAAATTATGGTCGATTTGTGGCCGCTCACATGTTTTGCATCAAGCAACTTTGCAGCCCGTTCAGATGCGGTAAGCGCGTACTCCAGGTGGCTCTTTTTGAATAGATCGTTCCAGCCGCCCGTGACGCCAATTCCTTCGTGGGCAGTTGCGCTCTGGTTTCCCCTTTTTGCTATCGCTGCCACGCTGAACTCCGGTTTTGAATCGAAAATCTCAAGATCGGCGCCGTCACTGTTAACAATCGCCTTGTGGTCGAGCGTTTCGCGGTAGCTGCACGAGGCTGCTTTGACTACCCTGTTACTCCGCGCAGCCTTTTCACCCTCCCTTACAACTTGCACCTTCTGCTCAATGTCGATGTCTGACAGGTTGCTGTTGCTAGATGTCTGAAAAGTACCGGTGACCATCCTTGATTTGGCCAATCCTTTTACCTTGTTCTTTTTTGCTTGGGCAAGGACGCGCGCTGCTGAAATTGCGTGGCTGAGCGACTCTTTGAGCAAAGACAAGTTGTTTGTGCTGCTAAAACCCCAGCAGCCGTCGACCAGAACCCTTATGCCGCAGCCCGTGTTCTCGGCAACCCTTATTCTTTCAAGCTCCCCGTTGACAAAATTAACTTCCGTGGTGACCCTTGCCTGATAACGCGCCTCGACGTAACTTGTGCCCTTGGAAAAAGAAATCAATGACCTCAGGCTGTCGATTACGTGGCCGTCATTGGACAACAAGTTCATGTTTCAATCATCATAATTATGTGTATATCTGTATCTTTTTATGGTTCCAGCCAGACAGTCTTGCCCGGCTTTTTGATCTGGTAGTGTGAAAAGTTACTTCCCTTGACAGCTCCGTGCCAATGCCATTTCCAGGCCGGCACGCATACAAAGTCCTCTTCGTTCAGGTTATGTACTTCATCCAGCCGGACAGTCGCAGCATTGTCCCCGTCCATTTTGACACCGGTTTGCAGCACGACGATTCCCCTGCCCTCCGTTGCGACAAGAACCTGATCTGTTTCGTGGTAATGCAATTTCGTTCTTGCGCCGTCGATAAATGTTACGAGGAATGTTTCCACTTCCTTTGTAAGCACGTCGGTTATCATTTTCTTTATCTCCACCTTGCCTTCAAAGTATTGCAGCATCGACTGGTCGGATACTACCTCTCTGATGTTTGACTTTTGCATCAATGTCTAAAGTGCGTGGATTCTTATATGTCTACAGACCGGCCTTCCGGTATTTGTCGCTTAACGTCATGTCCATCATTTCTTGCCGCAGTTTGCACAGTCTATCGCATTTTCGAACAGACGACAAGTTGATGGTAATCTAACAGTTATATCATGCATTCACTCTTGCAAAATGCAGAAATGGAAATTATCCCAGCAACTCCGGCACCCGAGTTCAAGGACATCACAGGCTGGGCAAACTCACAGCCCCTTTCTATCAAGGGTCTGAAAGGCAATGTGGTTGTTCTTGACTGCTGGACATATACCTGCGCTTTCTGCCTGCGCACCATTCCCATTATGAGGCGCTTGCAGCAAAAATACGGCAAGTACAGTCTGCAGGTGGTTCAGGCGCATTCTGCCGAGTACCAGTTCGCAACAGACCATGCAAACATCCTGAGGGCTCTTAAACGCTATAATATTGACATTCCAAACGCTTTTGACACGAACAACAAGACGTGGGAAGAGTACGGCAACTCGTACTGGCCAAAACATGTTATTATCGATCACAATGGCTTTGTCCGCTATGAGCATGCAGGCTTCGGCCGCTTAGCGGAGTTTGAAGATGCTGTTGTCGAACTACTTGAAGAAGCTGGCAAAAAAGTAACTGAAGAAAAAGATGGAGAAGACCCCAAGGACGAGATCTATGACACGTACGGCATGCACTTTTACGGGATTGCACCGGAAATATGCGTCGGCTACTCTCGGCTCAGGCGATTTGGAAATAACCAAACTCTCAAGCCCGACGCCGCCAATGTCGTAGTCGACCCCGGTTCGCATGAAGTCAATGTTGTGTATTTGCGTGGCAGGTGGATATGGCTTCGCGAGGGCGTCCAGTACGCGCCTGGCGGCAAGGAGCAGAACCCAGCTGTTATGATGAACTACAACGCCGGCAAGCGGGTGCACGCCATAATGGGGACATCTGACGGCAAACCTGGCACGATAGAGATCAAACTCGATGGCAACCACCTTACAAGGGAGCAGCTTGGCAGAGACGCAAGGCTTGATGATGACAATACCAGCATCGCAGACATCCAGTGGCCCTTCATGAACAATTTAGTCAAGACAGATAAGCCAGAGAGGCACGAAATTGAGATTATGCCGCGTTCAGACAATTTCATGTTCTACACATTTGTCTTTGGATAAGTTTTTTATTCCTGCCGCGCCGGTTTCACATTATGGATGAAAAACAGGCCGAACTTGCAGAGGGCAATATCGCGCCCGACTTTATGATGAGGGACAGGGACGGCAAGACGATAAAGCTCTCAGAATTGCGCGGCAAAAAGAAAGTTGTTGTCTATTTCTACCCGAAGGATTTCACGTCCGGCTGCTCCATGGAGGCAACAGAATTTTCACATGACTACAAGAAATTTACGGACGCGGGCATCGAGATAGTAGGAATATCGCCTGATGACGAAGAGTCACACCAGAAATTCCGCGAGAAAATGGGCATGCTCTATCCGCTTGTCGCAGATACTAAAAATGATGTATCCAAAAAGTACGGCGTCTATGGCCTGAAGAGCTTCATGGGAAGGGAGTACATGGGCGTCAATAGGTCGACCTTCCTTGTGGACAGATCCGGCAAAATTGCCAAGATTTTCAGGAAGGTCAAGCCTGCGGGTCATAGTCAGGAAGTACTTCAGGCGTTGCGGGGCTAGCGGCCGTCAAACGCGTAGAAATCCGACATCGGGTCTATCCTACGGTTGTTCATTACTAGCCCGATAAGCGACCTTATCTCTTCGCAGCACTCTATGAATTTCATACCTTTTTCAGTCGTCCGGTAAACGTTGTTTCCGTCGATATCGTGGGCCTTCTCGAGCAGGTTGTGAGCTAGCAGCGCCGAAAAATAACTTTCAACCTGCGTGCTACTGATATTTGCCTTGTACAGAATGTGCGTTTTTTTTGCACCGCCACCCATAGCAGAGGCAAGTATGTCGTAGACGATGTCCACCTTGCTACGATGTCGCTCCGCCTTTGGCTCATAATATGAATTCATTTTCTGTCAGAATCTCTCAGATTTTGTTTACTTAAGATACCTACGCAACTAGATTCTGTAGTTCCACTCTATTTTGCGGAACCGACTAATTCTGACAGGTGTTCCAGAATTCTGATGTAGTGCTCTTCGTCGACGCCTATGCTCTTTAGCAGCGCAGCGGTTTCCGGGTCGTCTGCAATCTCGGCGCACCGCAAAAGGGCGTCCCGCGACTCTTTTTCGTCATTGATTGACCCCAAAATCCCTTTTTTCGTGAGGCTGGCGCTTCCGGTCGCGCCTTCGATCTCTGCCATAATCATAGAAATGTATTTTATGTGACGCAGGCCGTCACTGAGTAAAGTGTGCAGGTAACTACGAACAAGGTTGTTCTCCACAGTCGTCAAGATGGACATGTAGTGCATTAGTTCCTTAATCTCGGCCTCGTGTTGGACTTTTAGCAACGAATAGAGCTTTTGCTTCCTTTCCATCTGCCTGAGGCGTGAATCCATGAGACAAACTGGTACGACCGGGGCATAAAAAAATTGGTGGTCCTTGTACGTTTAAATAACTTCGCCAGAACTTTCCCACTGGTTGGCGTCGATACAGAGCATTTGTAGCTGTCCGTGTCACAAAAAGTACGGCGACAAGTCGATATGCGGCAAATGTGTGGATCGCCACAAGGCATCGCCCTATTATCAGATCTTGAAAAAATTTGACTAGTTAGGTTCGAAGATGCCGTCGCGTTGCTATTATGGCCAACACTTTAGCGACAGAAGAACCGCCGGCAACCGCGAGGTTTTTTCCTAGGCGCGCAAACAATGGAACCACTTGAAAAAGCTCACAACATTGGCACCACCATTTTACATTTCCATAACTAATGAGGCCGAAGCGTGAAGAGGTGCGGGAGGTGGGATTTGAACCCACGAACCCCTAAGGGATAAGAGCCTCAGTCTTACGCCTTTGACCATGCTGGGCGACTCCCGCGCCCGTTAACACGCCTGCCTCGCACTAATTTGAATATTGCGTGGCGGCAATGGTTTTTATAATGCCTAGGCACATTGACAGAAGCAGATGCTCATCCCGGTTCGCTGCTTTACCTGTGGCAATCTTATCGCAGACAAGTATGCCGAATATTCAAACCGAGTAAAGGCCGGAGAGGATCCGGCAAAGGTCATGGACTCACTCAACATCAAGCGCTATTGCTGTAGGAGAATGTTCATTTCAAGCATTGAGACGATCTACCAAATTATTCCTTACTACGAAGCGCTCAGAAGGCGCATGTCAGAGATCCAGTCTGAAATAGAATAATCTTGACAAATAATAAATAACGTCGCGCCGCGTCACATTCATGCCTTCTATCACTTCGGTCCGCGGCAGAATAGTTTTCAATAGCAGGGGAAGCAAGACCATCGAAATTGACGTTGTAACTGACAACAGGTTCATGGGAAGGGCATGCGCGCCATCCGGCGCGTCCGTGGGCAAGTTCGAGGCCCAAAGCTTCCCTGACAACAAAGCCGAAAAGGCACTCGCAGCATTCAATGGAAACTCAAAAAAGTTTGTTGGCTTGCAGGCAGAGAGTCTTCAT
The DNA here is from genome assembly GCA_036003785.1 of Nitrososphaera sp. GTDB lineage: Archaea > Thermoproteota > Nitrososphaeria > Nitrososphaerales > Nitrososphaeraceae > Nitrososphaera. Next base: position 52,353 of record DASYSB010000019.1, on the reverse strand, counting down.
GCAGTATTTGACGCATTAAGATCGATCGATAAGACAGACAACTATGGTACGATTGGCGGGTCGGTAGCTTATGCGCTCTCTATCGCGGCTGTAGACTCGGCCGCCAAGGCGCTCAACATCCCACTTTTTCGGTTGCTCAAGCCAAACAAGCCTTACAGTTTCCCGTTTCCACTAGGCAACATTCTTGGTGGCGGCGCGCATGCGGGGCCCAGCACCCCCGACATTCAGGAGATATTAGCATGCCCTGTGGGCGCAAAGAGCATAGTAGAAGCGCTAGAGATGAATTTCAAGTTGCACGCCGAAACACGCAAAGTCATTGAGTCAATCGACCAGCGTTTCACGTATGGCAGGGGCGACGAAGGCGCATGGGCTCCAAATGTGAACAATGATCGGGCACTCGAAATAGTGGAAAAGGCTGTCAAGAATTGTGGGTATGCGCTTGGCAAAGACATTGCAATTGGGATCGATTTTGCCAGTTCGTCATTCTGGGATGAAAAGAACAACGTTTACGACTACGCGCGGCAGGGAATCAAGCGCGATACCGGCGAGCAGCTAGAGTTTGCAAACAGGCTGATGCGCGAGTACAGGCTCATTTATACCGAAGACCCCGTGCACGAAGGTGACTTCCAGAGCATGGCAACGCTGACAAAAAAGAATCCTCGGACTATCGTGACTGGAGATGACATGCTGGTCACAAACGCTCGCAAGGTAAAGGAAGCCGTTAAGTACGGCGCATGCAGCGGCGCTATACTGAAAGTCAATCAGGCAGGCAGCCTGTATGATGCGATGAAATTTGCCGAAGAATGCGATAAGAACGGCATCAAGATAATAACGTCACATAGATCAGGCGAGTCTATCGATTCACACATCTCGCATATCGCAATCGCAACCGGATCCAAGATGCTAAAGACGGGCGTCCTCGGGGGTGAGCGCGTTGCTAAGCTGAACGAACTTGTGCGCTTGACAGAGTATGATTTAATAGAAGGTATGGCCGAACTGTCCTCTGCATAATATGAGCAATCCCGAAGATACCCCTGACATCGAAGAGTCCGGTACAGTAATTGAAGAGTCTGCGCACATTGAAACTCAGGAGGGTCAGGAGGCAATTGATACCGATAATCTAGAAAAGATGATACTTTCAACGGGTATCCGCGTCGGCACGCCGGTTAAAACAAAGTTTATGGCGCCGTTCATAGTCAAGGCCAACCCGGAAGGGCTCTATATTCTTGACATCAGCAAGACCCTGGCTAGGGTCGACGTCGCTGCCAAGTTCATTGGCCGAGCAAACATTGCCAAGGTTGCCGTGACTTCTGCACGCGAATACGGCAAGACTCCGGTGGAAAAGTTTTGTGAGCTGACAGGCGCCACACAGATTCTGGGCCGCTTCATGCCTGGCACGTTCACCAATCCGTCACTCCCCAACTACATGGAGCCGGAAATTGTGGTCGTGACCGATCCACAGGCAGACCAGCAGGCCGTGCTTGAAGCTACCAGAGCGGGAGTGCCAGTCATTGCAATCGCCAACAGCGACAATGTCACTTCAAAGGTTGACCTGGTGATCCCCGCAAACAACCGCGGACGCAAGGCACTCGCAACAGTTTACTGGCTCCTTACAAGGGAAGTCCTCAAGAAGCAGGGAGCGATCAAGTCCGACAGCGAGATGCTGGAGAAAGCTTCGATCGACGACTTTGAAACAAAGTTAGTCGAAGAGTTGACTTGATTCAACCTTCCTTGTACAATGCTATCAAAAAAAATGTAACAGGATCCTGGCATTTGATTTATAAATATGAATGAGCCCAGGGGATATTATACGAGCGAGTATAACACAAGTGTGTATAAGTTTAATAAGTCGGTGGTATATTCTAGAGTATGAAATTAACGGGTATGACGCCAGCAGCGGGCAGTTCCAGAACCAGCGCTAAATCTGGAATGAGCAAAGGCCAAGGGCCGACTCTAGCAACTATCCAGATGGTCGAATCGGCGATAATGCAGGCAAAGGAATACCCATCTAGATACAAGCTGTGGAGAAGTCTGCCAAAGGGAATGCACTATGAAACCCTCACTACTGTATTGAATTATCTAGAAGGAAGTAACAAGATAATGTTTGACAAGGAGGGAGCAATAATCTGGATTTTCGCAGACAACCCGAAGCTACAAAAACTACTGTCTGAATCGACGCCTTTATAGCAATAACTTAACTTGTGTGATAACCAAATAGCCTGTCATAGGCCGTGTGATCAAGTGCATCGAGCAAGACCGTAACGACGCCATTATCATCGCCGATTATCGTATATGTTAGCCGCCAACCCTTGACGAGAGGGTATCTAAAAAGGTTGTTGATATGGTACTTTTTGATGTATTTTTCAGGCCAGAGCCTTTTCTCTATTTTATCACCCTTCGTAGGATTTACCTTTAATTCATCCTTTGCTTTCTCTAGGCTCTTCCAGAGATCACTTTTGCGGTCTAGCGAGTTGTAGACCTTCATAAAATCAGGTGAACCTGAAACAGAGATCTTTTTTGGAGCCAAATGACAAGATCAGGAAGTTGGACTATCTTTTATAGCCTCTTGATCCTTATTGAAAAATCAACTCTAGCGCGCTTCAAAGCGAGTCGAAGCCAAAGGCTCAAAAACCTTCTTGCTTTATTTAGAATATAGCTGATGGAAATAACGGCTGACCAATTCACAGACCTTGAACTAGGTACTCTGCGGGGATTAATGGACAGGTACTTTGACATTAAGGAATACGGCTGGCATGTTTGGGGAAGAAGGTTTTATGAAAGACTGTATCTTATTAGAGCAAAGATAGATGACGCACTTACCAATATTACAGGATTTGGCTCTAAAGATGAGTTCACATATGTTGATTTGAAGATTTTGCTCAATATGGTACAATCTGAGGGATTGAGATGGGCAAAAGATGAAGCTCCTACTAATTGGAATTTTAGGGTTAGCAATGTGCTTGTAACATCTGAAAACACAAGAGGGTTAATGATGGCAATCATCATGGTAAAGCTGCAAAAAAGAATAGATAGGCAAATGTGAGTGTTGGTGTAAAGGTTGCCTGTCCAATAGGGACTAAGCAAAGGCTCAATATCAGGAAGCTTAACTTTGGGATATTGTGGTTGATGGTACAACAACAGTTGTATTGGTTGGATTAGCTGCTGGAATTGGACTTATTGTGATATTTGGCTTGAAATCATACTCTCCTTCTATTGATGCCTATACACAAGGGGCTAATTGACAAAAAGCAAGTTTGTGGATTTAAACAAAGGAAACAACAAATTGATTGTTGACATAATGCTACAAGACTCAAATGTTACTCATTTGCTAAAGGGGAAGAGTAGTTATTCTTTCAGTTATTTCTGACATGAGAGAAATGTATTGAAGGTTCATGCGCAAGAGTGTATTTACTTGAAGGAAAGCCAGCTAACCAAATTACGCCAAAGGAAATTAAAGAGAACCTGAAAAGACTAAGCCAGTTTGAACAAGATGCGATTCAGAAAATAACTGATCTTCAGCAGGCCGGCTTTGATAGGATTGATGAAGAGATGTTCAGAGTTTGGGATTCATGTCAAGATGACATTTGATGAAAAGAAGCAGGAAGAAAACCGTCGGAACATGCACAAGAGGTGGCTCCGTAGCGTCTACAATACAACTGCTGAAAGGAAAAAAAGAGATGAAATTGAATCTGGCAAGCCAATGCATCCTCTTTCATATCGAAACCGGTATTGCATTCAGGAACTCTGTCGGATAATCCGGAAAGAAAGGGTTGGTGCACGTTTGATAGATCCAATAGATTATTTTCGCAAACTTCACCCGGAAATGATGTTAATGGGGGGTGCCGACAACAATATCCTGTCGGACAATGAAGATGAGCAGGATTATTTGCTTGATATGTAGCCAAAGGCTCAAAAGAAATGTAGCAATATTAAACTTGGAGTGTAACCAAAACTAATTGATGAGACGAACGATCTATGCGTTGGTTGCGTCAGCTCTTCTAGTAGATTATTCCCTATGACTTTATATGGGAATAATGGTGGTTGTGCATGTCAGCCTTGCAAAAGAAAAAGTGGCTTGATACTGGCGATGTTGAGAGGACAGAAGTTCTCTATGATTTTCAAGATATTCTAGCATGCGCTCTAGATATAGCGCCAAAGATCAATAAGACACATGATCTCTGCTTAGGAAAGTGGGGCCCTTCAGTCATTTTAGGTACAGAAGTGGTAAAAAATGCCTTTATCGCAGTACATAACAGAGGTGCAAAGATAAGGCTGATAACTGAAATTTCGATAGCAAACATTACCCACTGCAAGGAGTTTATGAAATTTGCCGAAGTGCGCCATCTAGACAAAGTAGAGGGTCATTTCTCGGTGAGCGATACAAAATGGTATACTGCATCAGCTGTTGCTGAAAAAGACAAGCCGCCACCTCGTTTAATCTACAGTACTGTAAAGGAAATTGCTGAACAGCATCAATATTTCTTTGAAACCCTCTGGAACAAGGCAATTCCGGCAGAGCAGAAAATACGAGAGATCGAAGAAGGAATTGAGCCTGTCTACACTATTGTACTTGATTCACCCAACGAAATTTCAAACAAAATGAGAAAAACGATTCAAGGTTCAACTGAAATCATGATCTGTGCCCCTGGAGGAGGATTAGAGTTCGTTTACAGTAATCTCCTCGACGAGTACAGGGATGTTCTCAGGAACAGAAAAGAGGGCAAGCACAAAGGCATCAGATGGGTCACTCAAGTGACGAAAGAAAACCTTGATCTTGTAAAGGTATTTGTCAATGAAGGTATTGAAATTAGACACGTCAGAAATATGCCACCATTAAACTTTGGCATTTATGACAATGCACTTCATGCCACTATCGAAAGTATGGAAGGTGGAAGACTTGCCGGAAACTTTCTTGTGAGTACAGAGCCTGCATATCTTAAGCATTTCAGGTCAATTTTTGACCAGCTCTGGAAGCAGGGGACAGATGGGCAAGATAGGATCTTAGAGCTAGAAAAGGAAACTGAACCTGCGAATGTGGAGATTATTTCAAATCCAAGGGCTTCCGTTGAGCGGGCATGGGACTTGATTAGATCAGCAAAGCGGGATGTTATGGTCATGCTGTCGAGTCCCACGGCGTTTCGTCGCCAGATGGCAATGGGAGGTCTTGAGGTTATTGAGCAGGCGGTGAAAAATGGTGCGAGAGTTAAATTGCTAATACCTTCAGACAGAAACGTTGCCCACACTCTAAATCAGGTAAAGTCTGTGCTTCCTAGCGCTGAATTTCGTGCCATGGACGCAAGCCTTACGACGAGCATCACAATTATTCTCGTTGACTCTAAGCAATGCATGTTCTTTGAGCTAAAGGATGACATGGCTACAGAATCATATCAAGCTGTGGGTCTAGCCCTGTATTCCAACAGTATGTCAATAGTGAGCTCTTATAGCGCAATTCTTGAAGCAATCTGGAAGCAGAGTGAGCTTAATGAACAGATCCGCCAAGCAAATGAAAAGCTCGAAGATGCATACAGCAGGCTTGAAGCTCATGAAGTGGCACAGAAAGAGTTCATCAACGTAGCAGCCCATGAACTTAGGACGCCTATTCAGCCGCTGCTTGGTATCACTGAGCTCATCCAGCAAAACACAGATGGCAAAAATAAGGTAGAGATAACAAAGGAAGAGCTCGATATGCTGGTACGGAATGCAAGGAGGCTTGAGCGGCTCTCATCAGATATTCTGGATGTATCAAGGATTGAAGGCCAATGTTTGCAGCTGAACAAGGAAAGCGTAAATTTGAATGAAAACATAGAGAATGTATTAAAAGATGTAAAATCCTTTGTTGCAGATCACAAGCAGATTGAGACGATGTTTGACTCAAACACAGCAGAACCAGTATTGATTGAAGCAGACAAAGGTAGACTCTTTCAAGTGCTGTCAAACCTACTCAAGAATGCAATCAAATTTACCAGTGAGGGAACAATTCGTGTCACGTTAGAGGAAAGGGATGGTCAGGCTATGGTTCAAGTAATTGATACAGGCAGAGGCATAGACTCTGAAATATTCCCCAAATTGTTTACAAAGTTTGTCACAAAGTCTGATCAGGGTACAGGCTTGGGACTCTATTTGTCAAAGGGAATCATTGAAGCGCACGGCGGCAAGATATGGGCAGAAAACAACAAGAATGGAAAAGGTGCGACTTTCATATTCACATTGCCGTTGGAACAATGATCATCGCAGGAGGCTTATATCGATCGTTGACAAGATGAATGGTATTCTACATGTTCATGTGAAGAGAAATGCAAATAGAGTCCTGCAAATATTTCAATAGATTAGTTTCATGGGATCCACTAGGTATTTAGTATGAAACCCCCTCGGATCCCCAATGGCAGTAAGACTATAAAGCAAATACAAGGGAAGGTTAAATTAAGGACAAGCTTACAAACCAGCATAAAGCCATGAAGTCTGGCCGATACTGTAATGGTCGATCGGGTTCACAGTCAAATTTATCAAAAAATCACAATTATATTACTTGTTTCAGCATAGATTTAGTCGAGGAAGTATCTTGACAAAAAGGGCTCCAGCAGTCGCCGGCATGTTCTATCCCGATAATCCCCGGGAGTTGAAGGGGCTTGTCGACCAATCATTCAGGAACCAGCGATTTGGACCCGGTAGGGCACCGCCCTCTGAAAGCAAGAACCAGATCTACGGCCTAGTCTCTCCCCACGCCGGCTATGTTTATTCCGGCGCAGTTGCTGCAAACGGCTTTTACGAAATTTCGTCTGTCGACTTTCAGGATGTTATAATGGTAGGACCAAACCACTATGGCATTGGGTCTCGGGTGGCTGCCATGAAGGAAGGCTCGTGGGAGACGCCGCTAGGTGAAGTTGAAATCAATTCAGAATTGGCCGAAGAGATATCGAAGAGGTCATCTACTTTGGGCTTTGACAACGATGCTCACAGCAGGGATCATTGCTTGGAGGTTCAGCTACCATTCCTGCAGCACATCAAGCAGGATTTTCGGATCGTACCAATAGTACTTATCTCCCAACGGATTGACACCGCCTTTGACCTCGGAAATGCGATATCTGAAACCATAACCGAAAAAAGCGCCACGGATTCCACGCTGCTCATCGCGTCTTCAGACTTCACCCACTACGAGTCAAACAGCGAGGCGCACAGGAAGGATGGCGAGCTGATAAAGTCTATCCTTGCGCTTGACGTTAACAAATTTTATGCAGTCCTTGAAAGGCTGGACGTTTCCGCCTGTGGATACGGCGCCATAGCCACCATGATGGTTGCAGCAAAGAACCTCGGCGCCACCAGAGGCGAGCTCTTAAAGTATGCGACGAGCGGAGACGTCACCGGGGACACCAGTGCTGTAGTTGGGTATTCTTCCATAGTGTTCGTATGAGCAGGAGCAGGGCGTCTGCACCAGCCAAGGTGATCCTGTTTGGAGAGCACTTCGTAGTCTACGGCAACCCTGCTATACTCGCATCGATAAACAGGCGCATAGTAGTTGATGCCCACACGATTGACGAGAACAGGATTCTGATCAAATCTGACATTGGGGTCGCCGGCGAATACAGCAATATGACTTTCAAGGCAACTGAAGGTGGCATGGAAGCAAAGCCAACTTTGGACCCCCTCTATAACGCCGCCATGCAGGTCCTTGCTGCGAGAAGCAAAAAAACAGGAATAAAGATTGCCATTTCTTCTGGCGTGCCGCCAGGCATTGGTCTCGGGTCTTCTGCCGCTGCGTGCGTGTCCACCGTGGCCGCGGTGAATTCGCTCTTTCAGAAAAAGTACAGCAGACAAAAGATATGCGAGCTGGCTATAGAGTCAGAGCGGTTTATCCACAAGAATTCTTCCGGGGCGGACTGCTACGTAAGCACGTTTGGCGGGCTGATGCACTACAGCAAGACTAAAGGCTTCAAGAAGATACGGGCGAAAGGCCGGCTTGCCCTTGTCATTGCAAGCACGGGGGTCAGGCATTCTACTGGTGATATAGTGGCAAATGTCAAGAAGTTCAAGGATAGAAATGAATCTCTTTTTCAGAGCCTTGCCAAACAGGCCGCTGGCATTTGCGCGCAGGCACAAAGCGCAATAGCGTCCGGCAGGCACGATGTATTGGGTGAGCTCATGAATGAAAACCAGATGATCCTCCGCCAGATCGGAGTTTCGCATTATAAGGTTGACGACCTGTTAGACATCTGCAGCAAGGCTGGAGCGCTCGGAGCAAAGATAACAGGCGCCGGCGTTGGCGGTGCAGTTATCGCTCTTGCAGCGACCCGGCAGGACAGCGGCAAGATAGCGTCCCGCGCAGAGGCAGCAGGATACGAGTCCTTTGAAGTAGAAATAGACAGAAAAGGGCTGGTCGTCTAGAGTCCCATCTTTTGCAGGATTTGCTTTGTCTTCGACTCTCCCTCTTTTATCAGGCTCTTTATCCCAGCAGGCGAAAAATCCGTGTTCTCATAGAGGTATGGGAACCTCTCTTCTCTTGTAATGTAGGCTATTTTCCGAATCTCTGCCCCATGCTCTTTGATTATCTTCTGGTATTTCTTGTGTATGCTTTCCAGCGTTTGCTTGTCTATCTTGGAGACGTCAAGGTTGCTTTCAACTATTTCATAGAGTTCTTCGATGAACTGCAGGTACCGCGTTATCGTTTTTGACATCTTTATGTTGTGTGCAGTTTTGTCGCTGAACATGATGTCTCGCGCCCGGTGATACACTTCTGGCAGGTTCTGCGGCAGTCTTTCAATCTTTTTTGGATAGTTTTCTACAATAAAGACTCGCTTATGGAAAATCGGCGCCGCATCTATCGCTTCCCTCAGGGGCGTGTTGCTCAGCAGGCTTCCGTCCCACGCGTACACTCCCTTTTCAACCTCGACCCAAGGAAAGCCGTATAAGGGGTAGCCAGAAGTGCCAAGAAGGTGCTTGACCGTTATCTGCTGGCGTGTGCTGTCAAATGTCAGCGGTTCCGCTGTTAGGACATTAACCGCAGTTATTATTAGACGCGCGTTCGGATTTCCTCCTGGCTTGAGCTTAGCATAGTCAACGTATTTTTCGAGCGTCGACGCCAGAGGCGAGTGATCGTAAATATAGGTCCACCTGTCTGGGCTGAAATACTGCGGATCGGTTGCCGCATATTCTGGCATCCACCTTGGCAGAAACATTATCTTGTTACCGTACACTGCCGAGCTATAGGACGACAACACATGCTTTAGCGATGTGTTTGCCTGCTGGTAGTATTGGCTGTAGTAGCTTCCGGATCCATCGCCAGTCGCCGGCTGCCACGGTGGCTCCAGATCGATTGAACTTTCAGCAAGCTCCAGCCAGAATTGTTCCAGCGCAGCCTCGGGCCGCTCGTTCTTGCTGCCGGCGATTATCGCGGCATTTACCCCACCGATAGACGTGCCAGCTATAATGTCTATTTTGATGTTTCTCTCTGAAAAGGCTTTGAATACTCCGCAGCCAAAGGCCCCAAGTGAGCCTCCACCCTGAAGCACTAGGACGTTCTCCATGCTATGATCGTGGACCATGGTTGAAATACCCGCCTTTTGTAATTATGCGTTTTTAAGTGGCGCTGTAAGGTGCACAGGCTTGACCAGGTCTGCAACGTCGACCCAGCATCTCGCTATCTTGTCCATCGAGTAGGTAAGGTTGAGCACAGCAATAGCCGATTCGGGGTTTTTCGACTCTGCATTGTTCTTGATCGAGGTTATGACCTCGTTGAACCTGTTGTACGTTTTGACAACCACGTTCGACTCTGCCCTATTCTTATTCACGAATGCGGCGACTGACTTTTCCTGCATCTTTTCGACAAGGGAACCAGCTTCCGCTATTTCATCAACGATCCTAACTCGTGAAAAATCCTGTATAGAAGCTGCAAGGTCGACGATGTAATCACCGGCGCTTTCCAGCAGGTTGGCCGCGATCCTGTAGTCTAGAATATCGATATTGCTCAGGTTGAGCTTGCCTGCTAATTTCTGGTCCATCATGGCGCTGCGAATGAGTCTGACAAGCAAAAAGTACTGCCGGTCGACTTCGTCATCTCTGCCGCTTATCACCCTGCGTATGCTGTTCTCCTTTGACCTAATCGCTTCAAGCAAGTCGCGGTACATGCCGGCAACTATCGCGCTCATGCGCCGTAATATCTTTTCGGCGTCAAGAGTGTTTGCATCGAGCAGGAATTGCGCTGAAATGTGGAAGCCATCTTCGTCGACAATTTCAAGGCCAACGAGCTTGCGCATTGCTTTTTTGAACCTGTCGGCATCTTCAAATGAAATCTGCAAGCCGGCCTTGATGCGGATCATGTCGTACCCGAGAAGGTACGCGCCATACACCTGATTGACAAGACTGTCCATCGACGCAGGTGAGTATGGAATGGTCACTTCTTTTGCCTCCTCTGCCATGTCTTCTGATGGAAAAATCGAGATTGAATTGTCGCGGTTGATGTCGACCGGCACGATGTACCCTTTCTTCAGGTTATTGCTCTTTATCCACTGGCTCGGCAGCGATATCAAGATGCTACTTCCTATTTTTTGCAGGCGTCTTGCGTATCTCGGCATGGGAGTATAAATACATTTAAACTAATTAAACATTATTCTTATATTTCATGTGGTTTATAAATAACCAATGGCATCAGCGCTGGTTGCAGCGCCCGTTGCTGTGGCCAAGGCTTTCAGCCCGGGCCACATAACAGGCTTTTTCGAGATTCCTCACGGCACTTACTCGCATTTCCTCCACAAGGGATCAAAGGGCGCGGGCTTCTCAATCGATAGAGGCATTGCCACAACAGCTTATGTCTACGAAAGTGCCAAGGCTGAATACCGAATCTCGATCAACGATGTACATAGTGGCAACGCAGAAGTATCGAGGTGGGTCATCGAGGAATACCTTAAACTCGCCGACGGGCCACATTTTGTTAAAGTCGATCATGATGTTGGAATCCCTGTGGGCTTTGGCCTTGGCTCGAGCGGGGCAGCCGCCCTCAGCTTGTCGTACGCGCTCAACGAAGCGCTTGACATCGGCCTGAGCAGGACCGAGGCGGCGCAGATCGCACACCACGCTGAGATTGCCTGCAAGACCGGCCTTGGCACGGTGATTGCCGAGTTTGCCGGCGGTTTTGAGATGCGCACTGGCGCAGGAGCGCCGGGCATCGGTTCAGTCACGAAGATCGATCTCGAAAATTACAAGGCAGTCGTACTTTGCCTAGCGCCCATTTCAACGAAGTCATTTCTCACAAGCAGGATGAACGAGATTAATGGCCTCGGGGGCATAATGCTGAGCAAATTATCAGTATCAAGAAGCGTGGCCGACTTTCTTGCAATGTCCCGAGAGTTTGCAGACACACTCGGCCTGACTGATGACAGGTGCAAGGAGCCAATCGCGGCCCTCAAATCAAGAGGGATTGAGTCCAGCGTCGCGCTCTTTGGCCATACGGTGTTCACTCTGGTACCGCGATCAATGGTGAAGGAAGCAAGGGACGCCATCAAGGGCTTTGGCGGCACGCTTCTCGTCTGCAACATCGACGGTAACGGGGCTAGAGTGCTCTAAGAATTGCACACAAACCGGATTTCGATACCGCCAGGCCATCCCCGCGCCAAGTCTCTCTACACTCGCGAGGCGCTAGTCAGCGGCTACAAGCGCGGCCTGGTTGCGGCCGAGGGCCTCATCGCCCACGGAAGAGGCGAGGCGTACGACTACCTCATCGGCGAGCGCACCACGAAAACGGCCCAACGCGCAATCAAGGCCGCAGCAGCCATGCTTTTGCTCTCAAAGAGGCCGGTCATTTCCGTGAACGGCAACACAGCCGTGCTCTGCCCAGGAACTTTGGTCGAACTTGCGAAGGTGACTGGTTCCGCGATCGAAGTCAACCTCTTTTACAGGACGGAAGACCGGGAGCAAGCGATCAAGGCCGAGCTTGAAACATACGGCGCAGACAATATCCTCGGCGTCGGTTCAAGGGCGTCGGCAAGGATCCCTGAGCTCCAAAGCGAGCGCAGGCGTGTCGACCCGGAGGGTATCTACAGCGCAGACACGGTGTTTGTGCCACTTGAGGACGGAGACAGGACGGAGGCGCTTGTCAAGATGGGCAAGAGAGTGGTTACAATAGATCTCAACCCGCTGTCAAGGACCGCCAAGGCCGCGCACGTCACGATTGTTGACAACATCACAAGGGCCTTGCCGGCCATCGTCGAAGCGGCGAGGGAGATCAAGGGCCGCAAGTCGCTAAAAAAGATCGTCGATGGCTTTGACAACAAGAAGAACCTGCGCGAGTCTCTGAAAATCATTAAGGGAGGGATGTGATGCAAGCCAAGAAAAAAGTGAGCGTGAACGACATTATTGCAATGAAGGGAGCAGAGAAAATTTCAGTCCTAACAGCGTATGATTATTCAACCTCGCTGATATGCGACAGAGCTGGAGTAGATGTACTGCTCGTTGGCGACAGCGCCGGGATGGTGGTACTCGGATATCAAAGCACAGTGCCAGTCGGAATGCCGGAAATGGCGATGTTTTGCGGGGCAGTGGCAAGGGGAGCAAAGCGCGCCATGATAGTGGGCGACATGCCCTTTGGCTCATACCAGCCAAGTACAAGCGTAGCAGTTGAAAACGCTGTGCAGCTGATCAAGGCCGGATGCGACGCAGTGAAGCTGGAAGGCGGCTCTGAAATGATTGGCACGATAAAGGCAATAGTAGAAGCTGGGATACCGGTGATGGGCCACATCGGGCTAAAGCCGCAGACGTCATCGCTCTGGGAAGGCTACAAGCTGCAGGGCAGGACAACCGAGTCTGCAATGAAACTAATCGACGACGCCAATGCACTGGAAAAGGCGGGTGTTTTCAGCATTGTGCTGGAGATGATTGCAAGCGAGGTGGCAGAAGCTATAACAAGGAGAGTGACTGTGCCTACAATAGGCATCGGCTCAGGCGCCAGCTGCGATGGGCAGGTGTTAGTGCTCCACGACATGCTAGGCATATACGAGGATATCAGACCAAAGTTCGTGAAAAGGTACGTCGAGCTGAGCAAGTCGATATTTGATGCCGTTGCCAGCTATAGCCGAGAAATCAAAACAGGCAAGTTCCCCGAAGAATCAAACACTTTCCACTTGGGGGCAGAAGAGCTTGATAAATTCATGAAGATGAAAAAGAAATGAAAGCAAAGCGTGGAATCCACCCGTCAAAAGACATCGTCGGAAGTGATGGAAGCGAGCTTGACGGCAGGAAAATAGTGCTCTGTATAACCGGCAGCGTGGCAGCTTACCGCGCGATTGACCTTGCGCGATTGTTGATGCGTCACGGTGCAGACGTGCACCCAGTCATGACCGAGTCGACTGCAGCGACCCTGCTTCACCCTGAAATGATGAAGTGGGCCACGGGCAACGACGTCGTCACAAAGTTGACGGGACATCTAGAGCACGTAATGCTTGCTGACTATGGCATGTCAGACCTGATTGTTGTTTACCCGTGCACAGCCAACACGCTTGGCAAGATGGCGGCGGGCATCGACGACACGCCTGTCACGTCAGTGCTCAGCGTGGCGCTAGGCAGCAAGATCCCAATAATAATCGGACCTGCAATGCACGAGGCGATGTATGAAAACAGGTTCATACAAAATAATGTTGAGAAGTTGAGGGGGCAGGTCGCGTTTGTCGAGCCCCGCGTGGAAGAGGGCAAGGCGAAGGTAGCCGAGCCACACCAGGTGCTTCGGGCAGCTATTGCAGTATTGTCTCGTGGGCCGCTGGCCGGCAAGCGGGTGCTTGTAACCGCCGGAAGCACAGTCGAGAACATCGACCCTATCAGGGTGGTGACAAACACTAGCTCGGGCAAAATGGGCATTGCAATTGCACAGGAGGCAGAGCGGATGGGCGCAACAGTCACGCTGGTATACGCGCACGGAAGCGAACCGGTAAACGGAAGAGCGTTGCGTGTGAGTACAAGCGAAGAAATGCACAGGGCTGTGGTTTCACAATTGTCGTCCATGAAATATGACATTGCGATAATGGCTGCGGCTGTTGCCGACTTCATGCCGGCTAAAAAATCAGAGAAAAAGATTGACACAAGGGCAGGTAAGGTGGAACTGTCGCTTGTCGCGACAAAAAAAATAATTGACGAAGTGAAAAAGAAAAGCAAGGGCACCTTCTTGGTAGCGTTCAAGGCTGATTACAATGTCCCGGACTCTGTGTTGGTTGAAAGAGCGTACAAGAAGCTACAGGAATGCGACGCCGACATCGTGGTGGCAAATGACCTTGGTAGGAAAGGGTCGGAGGCCGGCTCCGACCGAAATGAGGTGTTTATTGTTGACAAGAAGAGAAAGATCATCCACCTGCCCCTCGATCGTAAGGCAGCAATAGCAATGAAACTGCTAGAACTTGTGGCGGAATCTACTAACAACAAGAGCAGTCACGAGTGACGCTGTAGTAATTGCGGCAACAGCGGGAAGCTCTGGGACAATCTGCACTTCTTCTACTTCAAGCTCAACAGACTCGGCGTTGCAGCTTGTCGTAAACGCTCGCGATATGTCGCTGTGCGTCAGGATGTTATATCGGGCAGTCTGTCCAGGCAGTATTGTATCAGGATCGGTGTAGTCAAATATTGAATCGATCAACGTTCCGTTGTCGTCATAGATCGTGCATACTATCTTCACTTGCGTCGCATTATGGTCTGCCCCATTAAGCACATGCCCTTTGACTTTGCCGTAACCATCGCCATCAAGCGCTGATTCTACGACAAGCGTCAGCCCCTTTTCTACGGGCTTGTCTTCGACAGAAAAAGACTTCACACTGACAGAATATTCCTTATCACGCAAATAATCGCTTAGACCGAGGCTAAAGCCTGATGTCCTGTTTGGCATGATGATCGCCATCGTAGTGTAGATTTGGTCCTCTTTTACCAATATGCCGTCTTCAAAAAATGAAATACCAACCCTGACAAGCTTGACCGGATGATCAGCAGCATTTTGTACTTCGCCTACGAGATTCAGATCTCCTTGATCATCTATGTATTCGCCGGTTGAGAGAATGGCAATATCGCTGCTGCTCACATTGAGAATATTCTTTTGCTTAGGCACACCATCTACATAAAGTTCTGCTGTGTAAGTACCTTCATCAAGTTTGCCAATGTTCTGTTCAAGCACGTGTTGTGTTATAACCTGAACGCACGAAATATCAGACAGGGGAGGAATAAGTCGCACATTTATCGACAGGTTGTTATTACCATCAAGCCGATAATCCTGCAGTTCCACCCTGTCGCAAGGCGTTCCGGTGGTCACCGAAATGAGTGCTGTGATTTCATTTTTTTCTGTCGGAAATGCGGGATAAAACCTGAGCTCTTCTTCAGACGATTGAGCTAAAGCGGAAGCAAAACCAAAGATCGCCAACGCAACAAGGACGGCTATGATCCTCATTGCTTTCGATAAGCTGGATCTGATTCTTTACTTTTATGCTATCTCAATATAAGCAGGTCCTTTGTGAACCTGTTGAGCACTCGGGGCCTGCCGTTTCTGACAATTATGCTGTCCTCTATCCTCACTCCAAACTTGTTTTCAAGATATATCCCCGGCTCAACTGTCACCGCCATGTTGGGCTGGAGCACTTCGTCATTTTTCATGCGAAGCCAAGGAGGCTCGTGCACATCGAGGCCAATTCCGTGTCCGGTGGAATGTATGAATAGCTTTTCATAGCCGCGGTCCGCAATCAGATCTCTACATGCCGCGTCGACCTCGCCGCACTCCGTCCCTGCCTTTGCAGCATCAAGCCCGGCCTTTTGCGACTCTTGTACTGTGGCATGCACCTTTTTCATCTCCACAGTTGCCGAGCCCAGAGCAAATGTCCTGGTGGCGTCAGCGATATACCCGGAGTGTCTGAGTGTGAGGTCCACTACTATCATGTCGCCCTTGCGAAACTTTCTTCCGGTCACCTCTGCATGGGGGAGTGCTCCATTTGGCCCGCCTGCGATGATAAGAGGGTTGAGAGTCGATTTGTACGAAGGCGGGTTTGCGTTCATCCTCATCCCTTCGTAGATCAGTTTTGCCTGCAGATCGCGCTCTGATAATCCTGCCGTGATTTCATCTTCACATATTTCGTATAGCCTGTCTAGAATCCTTGACGCCTTCGCGATGACCCTGATCTCGACCTCGTCCTTTATCCTGCGCGTCTGAAAGAACGGTTCGGTGTTGACGGAAATGTCTCCCCCCTGCCTGCGGACCGACTCTACTGTCAAAAAGTCGCTGCAATCAGTGCACGCCTTGCTGTCCTTTATTTGTGACACAAAAATGGAAATAAGCTCGCTCCCCCTCTCTGCTGGAACGACTTCGCAGTCGATCGACGTTTTTTCTGCCCTTCCATATTCCAGCTTCGGCGCGATCAGTTTGGTGCCGTTCTCTGTGCACACTGCAATAGCTTCGCCCCAAAAACCTGTGAGGTAGAACACGTTCTCCGGCTCGAATGCTGCAACAACGTTGCAGCCCGCTTGCCTTGCATACTTCAGAATAGTGGAGCGGCGTTCCATTGACACAACACATCTTCACTTGGTAGTTTTATAAAACATTGCGCGTTCCGTGCATTCCAATATTGTAAATTAATTTAAATATGGCTAACACGTCCGCTTCTCTCGAGATTATCATGGAATACCTCGTAATGCTCCCCGGTCCGACTAATGTGCCAAACAGAGTCATGAACGCAATGCTTGCGCCTGTGATAAACCACAGAAGCGATGATTTCCGAACGTTATACAAATCCATAGTTGAAAAGACACAGAAAGTCTTCCAAACTTCAAACGACATTGTACTCCTTACCACTTCAGGTACGGGCGCTGTAGAAGCATCGGTAATCAACCTTATCAAGAAAGGTGATAAGGCCGTGATTCCGGTGAATGGCGAGTTCAGCACAAGGCTTGCTGATTTGATTGACAGCTGGGGCGGCCAGGCTATAAGGATAAGCGCGCCGCCAGGCGAAAACCCTCCTTATGACAAGTTTGAAGAAGCCTTTGAAAACAACAAGGACATCAAGGCACTTTATGCAGTTTACAACGAAACGTCCACCGGCACGACTATCCGATATATGGACAAGCTGGGACAGCTCGCGTCAAGGAAGGGCGCATATTTCATTGCTGATGCTGTTTCGATACTCGGCGGCGACGAGTTACCGGTCGACAAGTGGAATGTTGACATCTGTGTCACGGCATCGCAAAAGGCGCTTGCAGCGCCGCCCGGAGTGGCGCCGGTATCGGTTAGCAAACGCGCTAAGAAATACATGCAGGAGAACCCGCCTCCAACCCAATACCTCAATTTGAAGCGCTACTTCAAGTACTATGAGGAACATTTCGAAACGCCTTTCACGCCTGCCCTGCCACTTTACTATGCATTCAGGGAGGCCCTCGACATGGTGCTTGAAGAAGGTATGGACAACAGGATAAGGCGCCACAGGGTATGCGCGGAAGCATTCTACGCAGGCCTAAGCTCGCTTGGTCTGACTCCGTTTGCAAAGCCTGACGCACGAAGCAACATGATCATCGCGGTTAACTATCTTCCTGGAATGGACGACAAGAAATTCCGCGGTCTACTATCAAGCGAGTTCAGGGTATTGATAGCCGGCGGCTTTGGCGATCTGAAGGGCAAGGTGTTCAGAGTAGGCTCGTTGGGCGAGGTTGGCCGCTACCACGTAATGAGGACGATATCATCTATAGCCTCCGCGATGAACATGCTTGGGATCAAGACCAACCCAGAGGCTACGTCGATAGCGATGGACAGGCTAAAGGCGCTTGGTTGATAGCCTCACACTTTTTCAATTTCTGTCAAACTTAATATAAGGTAAAACAGAAGTCGATTTCCATGCCTTTGGAAAAGGGTTCTCTCGTGTTAGTAGATTATACCGCTAGAGTTAAAGATAACAACGAAGTTTTCGAGACCACTCGCGAAGAAGACGCGAAAAAGACAGCTGAGCTTTACGACCCTTCGCGCAAGTACGAGCCGCGGCTCGTTTCGGTGGGCGAAAGCTGGGTACTGAAAGGGCTTGACGAGGCGCTTGCGAAGGCAAGCGTGGGTGACAAGCTCACCGTTGAAGTCACACCAGACAAGGGCTTTGGCGAGCGCGACCCCAGCAAGGTAAGGATGATCCCACAACGCAAGCTCGGCGACAAGGCCGACGAAGTTGGAGTTGGGGACGTGATTGAAGTTGACGACAGAACGGGCATCATTCGTTATGTAGGATCTGGCAGGATCCAGATCGACTTTAATCACAGGTTTGCCGGCAGGACATTACTGTATGATGTCAATGTGATGAAAAAACTGGAAAACGACAACGAAAAGGTGAGCGCTCTTGTAAGAAGGAGAACGGGCCTGGAAGACAACAAGGTCAAGATCAATCTGATTGTGCCAACCTTGGAGATCGAGCTTCCAGAAGAGTCATTTCTTTCAGAAGGATTGCAGGTGATCAAGCGAGCGATTGCAAACGACGTTTTCAAATTCGTGCCTTCCGTCAAGACCGTCAAGTTCGTGGAGAACTACACTGCCCCTGCTGAGCAAAAGGAGGAAAAGCCAAAGGCAGAAGCCGCCCCCGAAGCCCAAAGGTAGAAAGAGGCAAAAGTTTATTATGTTAAAACATCCAATTTAGCTGTATGGAAAGCGTTCAGGAGCAACCAGTATCGATAACCTCCAAAGCAGCCGAGAAGGTTGCGGAGTTTATAAAGCAGGAAGGCAATTCTGCCCTTTACTTGAGAGTATATGTCTCGGGCGGAGGATGCGCAGGATTGTCCTATGGTATGGGGTTTGAGGAAAAGCCAGACGAGGATGACAAGGTCATTGAGCAAAATGGGGTAAGACTATTACTCGACAGCTACAGCCAGAGATACCTCAGGGGAGCTAACATTGACTACATCGAAAGCTTGATGGGTTCAGGCTTCAAGATCAACAATCCCAACGTCACAAAGAGCTGCTCATGCGGACACTCATTCAGCACCGAGTAAACCTCATTCTTTTCAATTTTCATTAACTAGCGTATTCGTTGTGCCAAGAATCCATCAAAGCCTTTTGTTAACAACATGGTGTAAAAGATTGCTTTGAAAGGAACTGCTCTTGCCCATAACACCAACTGCAAGAAAAATTCTTCTAACGCGTTGTGTAAACAGTAGAAAAATGAAAATGGACTGGCTTAAGGCCAAAGTCCTCTTAGCTGGACTGCTTCGACTACCCTGTTTACTGCAAGAACGGTACTTGCTTTGCGCATGTTGACCCCGTACTTTTCAGAAGTTGCGAAGGTGTCCAAGAATGATCTCGTAATGTTCCTGTCAAGCCTTTCGTTGACCTCGGCCTCTGTCCAGTACTCTCTGCGCAGGTTCTGCAGCCACTCAAAGTACGATACAGTGACTCCTCCTCCATTTGCAAGAATATCAGGAATATTCAGAATCTTGTTTTTGTAGAGTATATCATCTGCTTCTGGGGTTGTAGGGCCGTTTGCTGCTTCTGCGACAAGTTTTGCCTTCACCTTGCCGACGTTCTTGCCGGTTATCTGATTTTCAAGAGCGGCCGGTATCAGTATCGTGCACTCTGTTTCCAAAAGCTCTTCATTGCTAATCGACTTGGCGCTAGGAAATCCGACCACTGAGCCGGTCTTTTCCTTGTGCTTGCGGAGCGCAGCGACTTGCATGCCGCTCTTGTTGTAAACGCCGCCCTTCGAGTCAGACGCTGCGATAACTGTAGCGCCCTGCTCTTCTACTAATTGCGATGCAAATTGGCCGGCGTTGCCAAATCCCTGTACTGCGACGGTTGCAGCCTTCATGTTTAGCTTTAATTTCTTTGCCGCTTCCCTTACCGTGAACGCAAGACCGCGTCCTGTAGCTTCGTTCCTGCCAAGAGAACCTCCAATTGCAATCGGCTTACCCGTGATGACTTCTGGCTGAACAAAATTGCCCTTGAGAGCAGAATAGGTGTCCATTATCCACGCCATTTCCTTGCCTCCCGTGTAGACATCTGGCGCGGGAATGTCGGTGTGCGGGCCGATGATGTCAGCTATTGCGTAAGCATAGCGCCTTGTCATTCGCTCGAGCTCGCCAATTGACATTTCCTTCGGGTTGCAAATGATACCACCCTTGCCTCCTCCATATGGAATGTCCGCCACTGCGCATTTCCATGTCATCCACATCGACAGGGCCTTGACCTCGTCAATAGTCACCTGCGGATGGTAGCGTATACCGCCCTTGTAAGGGCCGCGGGCATCGTTATGCTGCGAGCGAAATCCAGTAAAAACGCGGATCTGGCCGTTGTCCATTTTGACTGGCAACGAAACCGTAAGAACGCGCTTTGGGCTTGCTAAAACCTGGTGTAAACCCTTGTCTAGTTTTATCAGCTTTGCTGCTTCGTCAAGCTGTTTCAAAGCAACCTCAAACGGGTTGATTGATGCCATGCCATTGTTCTGGAAAAGTTAATGTTATAAGTTTTGTGTGCAGATTGTACCGTACATCCCTTCAAAGGGAATCTTGCCTTTTATATAGACTGAATGACATTTAGCTTGTCATTCTTTTAGATATGAGCATGCGTAGTTGTTCATCAGTTAGGCCAACATAGTCGTCAATTCCAAGCGAATTGGCTATTGTTTCAAGCTTTTCCCTCTCGGTAGCCACAGGGCCGGTGATCTTGGGGATCGTCTTGGCACCCCTTACAGGATCTGCAGCTTCCTCCATTTCGCGCTTGAACATAGCCCTTGCCTTTTCGAATTCGCCCATAGCCTTGCCTATGCTACGCGAAAACTGAGGTAGTTTTTTACTGCCAAAGAGCAGGACTAAACCCAGCAGGATTATTATGATCCACTCTGAACCGGCGATATTCATTAGCAGAGCAGACGGTTCCATCTAAATGGTATAACCTTCTAACCCGAATTAAAGATTTCCACAGGGTTGGGAAGGCTAGTCTTCCTTGCCTTTGAACCGCGACATGAGAAACGGCTGGTCAAGCTTCATGGCGTTGGCGAGCACTACAGACACCATCCCTCCTAACAAAAACCCTCCAATGATATCAGTGGGGTAGTGCTGCATTACATAGAGGCGCGTAAGACCTATGATGAGTGGAAAGGCCCATAGGGCATAGCTTATCTTTCTCGACTTGTTATACATCGCAAAGCCAATGATAAATGCAAGCGCGGTTGCGCGCGCAGCATGCCCCGACGGGTATGAAAAGCCGGCAGCAAAGGGCGCAAGGCTGTCATTCTCAAGACCGAAATTTTCCGGCAGCTGAAGCGTAGGCTCGAACCTGTAGGGCGGGATTTCTCTTCCTATAAGGGGCTTAATGTACATCACAAGGACGACTATGACTACAAGCGCGATGAGAAAGATCATTCCGATCTTCCTTGTGCGGCGGATTATTGTTAGTATTATGCCAAGGATGAATAGGGTCGTGACATCACCCATCGACGTTATAACTATCATTAATGCGTCGAGGACGGCGTTGCCATGCGTGGACTTAAAGTAGCGGCTTGCCGCGTCATCGGCTCCAAACGTCAAGCCGGAGGCAACCAGCCCGCTGAAAGCGATAAATGCAACCACCAGCGCGACAAAATGCATTGAACGCGTCCTTATCATCCAGGGTGGCCTGAGTACAATTGACAAGTATCAAAAAGATCGTACCCGTTGGCGTTTAACTGTTTTCCTGCATCTTAGCGCCACAGTGAGGGCAGGCCTCGCGTTCCTCGTTTGCTGCAAAATATGTAGAGAAACCGCACGCCTTGCAAGCTGCTTGATCAAGCGTGTTCCAGAGCCGATAATAGCGAGTGTTAAAGTTCTGTGCTATCGGCCGGAGCATGCCAGACTTTTCCATCTCCAGCAGCACGTCCTCAAAGTCTAGCACCTCATCCAGTTCCTTGTACTTGTCAATCTTGTTTAGGTAGCCGAGTATCTCCTCATTTGAGAATCTGACGTCGGTGTCATTGAAATTATCAAAAATTATTTTCCGGATGTCATGGCTGCCGACCTTGTGCATTTACAGACCCTTTGAATCATCATGAAGTTTTTTTGCGGAAGCAGGGTCCCTGTCAGCATAGTATTTCACCATGCCGAGCTTTAATACCTTAAGCGATAGGAGAGCGCATTTAATCCTAGCAGGCCCTAAATTCATGAGCCCGATGTTTTCTAAAATGTCATCCTTGCTCAAGTCCTTGACAGACGTCAGGGGCTTGCCTTGTACCATTTCAGTGAGCATCGAGGCGCTCGCCTGGCTAATGGCACAACCCCTCCCCTCGAACTTGATGTCCTTTATCTTGTCCCCGTCCACCTTAAGATGTATGTCTATCTCGTCGCCGCACAATGGGTTGCTGTCATGTATACTGACGTCTGCCTCAGGCAGCTTGCCCTTGTTCCTAGGGTTGCGGTAATGATCAAGAATTATTTCGCGGTAAATATCGTCACTCAAATCTTGAATAGCCTCCTTGCTTCTTCAAGCGTGCCAATGAAAGTGTCGATTTCCTCTTTTGTGTTGTAGATATAAAAACTTGCCCTAGATGTTGCGGCAACATCAAGCCTCTCCATGAGTACTTGGGCGCAGTGGTGGCCAGACCTTATTGCTATGCCGTGGTCGTTCATTATCGTTGCAAGGTCGTGTGGATGTATGTCGCCAATGTTGAATGACACCACGCCGCCCCTGTCCTTTGTGTTACGCGGTCCGTAGAGCGTTACTCCCTTTACTCCGGAAATTCTGTCAATCGCGTATTTCGTCAGTTCTATTTCATGCTCCCTGACCCTGTCCATGTCTAAATCGTTTAGATAGTCGATTGCAGCTGCAAAGCCAATGACGTCCGCAATGTTCGGTGTTCCTCCTTCGAACTTGAATGGGAGGTCATTGTACCTCGTCTCGTACTTGTGGACCTCCTTTATCATGTCTCCACCTCCAATGAATGGCGGCATCTTTTCTAGCAAATCTCTCTTGACATAGAGTATGCCCACCCCTGTCGGGCCCAGCATCTTATGGGCAGAGAAAGCCATAAAGTCGCAGTCCATCTCTTGCACATCCACTGTCATGTGCGGGACTGACTGCGCGCCGTCGATCAAAACAGGAATTCCTTTTTCATGAGACATCTTGATAATGTCATTTACCGGGACAATGGTGCCAAGGACGTTTGACATGTGAGTCACTGACACCAGCTTCACTTTGTTGCTGTCAAGATGGCTCTTGTACTCGTGTATCTTTAGATATCCGTTGTCGTCTACTCCAATGTATTCTAATTTAGCACGTTTTTCAGATGTCAGAATCTGCCACGGAACGATATTGCTGTGGTGCTCTATCTCAGTGATGACAATCTTGTCGTCCTTTTTCACGTTTGCGCGGCCCCATGAGTAAGCAACTAGGTTGAGCGCTTCGGTGGCGTTGCGCGTGAAAATGATCTCCTCAGTCGACTTGGCATTAATGAATTTAGCCACTTTTTCTCTCGTCTTTTCAAACGCAATCGTAGCTTCTTCTGCAAGCTGATGCACCGCGCGATGAATATTAGAGTTGTAATTCATATAATAATCATGAATTGCATCAATGACTGCAAGGGGCTTTTGCGTCGTCGCAGCATTGTCGAGGTAGACAAGGGGCTTGCCTCCGCTCATCTTGCGATTTAGGATCGGGAAATCCGCTCTTATTTTTTCGACATTGAGAGCACCCTTTTGCATCATTTCGTTACCCTAACTGAATGTAAATTGCGTTGTCCCGTATTTTAACCTTGTAAGTTTTAAGCGGCTGTTCTGCCGGCATGTTCTGCGGCACTCCCGTATCGAGCTTGAACACGGAAAGATGCAGCGGGCATGTGACAGTTTTCTCTTCTTCGTTCATGATGCCCATTGCAAGGTCTGCATAGGCATGCGTGCAAATCCGGTCAGTGGCAAATACTTGACCGCCAACCCTTGCTAGGAGGAACTTTTTGTCGCCGTGATCAAAATCCAACAGGTCGCCATTCTTTAGCGCCTTTTCGTCGCATACTTTAACCCATTCTTCTGGCATGGCCCCTACCTGTATTTGTAGTGTTTTTCAAAGATGTCCTGCGTCTCGCGATACCGTGATTTTTCTACTTCCAAGATCTGTTCCATCGCCTCATCCGTCCTGAGCATCAGCTGCCTGCCTTGCCACTTGTTCTCGATAAGGTAGTTTACCCATGCCCTGATTGTCGGGCCCATCTTCCTTGACAGCGGCTCTAGGAAGCCTGAAACGATCTCGCGCTTTGCGCCTTCCCTGGTCAGACCCCTAGTTGAAAGGTAGTATATCTGATTTTCGTCGATCTGAGCTACAGATGCAGAGTGCGTCGCCTTGACTTCATTGGTTTCAATTTCAAGGCCAGGTATCGAGTCTGACTTGGACCCCTTGTCAAGCAGGATGGCGTGCCCTGCCAAGTACGACTCTGTTCCTTTGCCGTCCTTGCCTATCTTGATCATCCCCTTGAATAGCGATTTTGAAGTGTCCTTGAGCACTGACTTTACCAGCACCCTTCCTCTAGAGTACTGGCCGTGGTGTATGAGGTTTGACATAACATCAAAAGACTGGTTGCCCACGCCGAAAATGATCTCCACATCTTCGGCCGACGCGCCGACGCCCTTCATGATGCTGTCTGTCTTGTAGCGCGATAGGAGCGATCCAAACATGCCAATGTACCATGATATCTTGGCGTCTCTTTCAACAAACGCCTTCCTGTTAGACACGTTTACAGTGTCCGCACCCATAGCCTGCAAAGTTACCATTTCAAGGTGCGCATTTGGGTTGACGTGCGTTTCCATCAGTTCGAAATAGCCCTGCTGGACATCCTGTTTGCCTGACGAGCCGGGTGCATATAGCTCCTGCACAACCGTTGCCTTTGAGCCAGTGTCTGCAACTACCACGTTTCTCGATATCAGTGAGCTGCCGTCAGCTGCAAGCGATGTAATAACTCTTATCGGGTCTTCAAGCTCGACATTCTTTGGAATGTAAATGAAAACTCCTGACTGGAAGGCCGCCGCTTCAAGCGCGAGGAATTTGTCTTCCGCATAGTTGAGCTGGTTTGCTTCCATGTATGATTTGATCAGGTCACCATGGTTTGACACCGCTTCATGTATCCCAGACACTATCACACCCTTCTTGGCAACGCTATCCCGGACAAATATCTTGTTTATTTCCTGGCCCACCTGTAGAATGCCTGTTTCACCTTCCAGTTCCTTCAGCCTATCTGCAAGTTCCTCGCCAAGTGCCGCTTGCGTCGTCGCAGCAAAATGAACATTCTGCGGCTTGATTTTGTTGACGTCAGAATACTTGGAATATAGGGGTGAAACTTCGGCTGGTAGAGACTGGTATTGCGAAAATGCCTGCTTGCGCATCGCCGCCAGCCAGAGGGGCTCGGTACCTGTTAGCGAATCGACGTATCCGATGTCTATTGAGGATATTGAAGCAGCCATTACGCGATCACTAAGATCGGACTAGCCGACAGAGCCTTCCATTTCAAGCTTGATTAGTCGCGTAAGCTCTACGGCATATTCCATTGGCAGCTCTTTTGTGAATGGATCCATAAATCCACCGACGATAAGCGACAGTGCATCAGACTCGGAGTAGCCTCTGCTCATCAGGTAGAATATCTGGTCCTCACCTATCTTGCCTACCGTTGCTTCGTGCGTGATCGTGGCGTCGTCCTCGTTGACCTCAATGTATGGGTAGGTGTCAGTTCTGGAGCGCTCGTCCAGCAACAACGCATCGCACCTGACGTTTGACTTTACTCCGGTTGCGCCCTTTGCTACATGTAGTAGGCCGCGATACGTGGTCCTTCCAGAGTCCTTGCTGACGGACTTGCTAGTGATCCTCGAAGTGGTGTTTGGCGCAAGGTGAACAGCCTTCGCTCCTGCATCCTGATGCATTCCTGCTCCAGCAAAGGCCACCGACACCACTTCAGCATGAGCTCCCTTACCAAGCATGTAAACTCCAGGATACTTCATTGTTAATTTGCTTCCAATGTTGCCGTCAATCCACTCGACTCTGGCGTTTTCATAAGCATAAGCCCTTTTGGTCACAAGGTTATAGACATCCTTGCTCCAGTTTTGGATGGTGGTATATCGTATCTTCGCGCCCTTCTTTGCGATCAGTTCAACGACTGCAGAGTGTAGCGATTCCGTGGTATAGACCGGTGCCGTGCATCCTTCGATGTAATGGACTTCGGCGCCTTCGTCTGCGATGATAAGAGTCCTTTCAAACTGGCCAATGTTTTCCGCGTTGATTCTGAAATACGCCTGCAGCGGAAGATCAATTTTGACGTTTGGTGGGACGTAAATGAAAGAACCGCCAGACCACACTGCGCTGTTAAGAGCGGCAAATTTGTTGTCTTCCGGAGGAATTACCTTGCCAAAGTGCTTCTTGACGATTTCAGGGTATTCTTTGACTGCCGTGTCTGTGTCAGAGAAAATTACACCTTGCTTTTGCAGGTCTTCCCTTAAATTGTGATAAACAGTCTCAGATTCATACTGGGCTCCGACTCCTGCGAGGAACTTTCTTTCGGCTTCCGGGATGCCGAGCTTTTCAAACGTATTCCTTACTGATTCAGGAACATCATCCCAGTTCTTGCTGGTCTTTTCCGATGCCTTGGCATAGTAGTAGATGTTCTGGAAATCGATCTTGGTCAGATCTCCGCCCCAGTTTGGCATCGGCTTGCTCATGAAGACATCATATGACCTGAGCCTGAAATCCCTCATCCAGTCCGGCTCGCCTTTCAGCTTGCTGATTTCTTCGACTGTGCCCCTCGAGAGCCCCTTCTTACTGAGGTATACGTATAGCTCTGTAGAATCTTTAAAGTCATACTTACTATAATCCATGCTCATGTCTTCTTTTGTCGTCATACGCTTGGTATAACGCTGTTATGTTTTATATATATTTTGCATATTGTGACCTTTCCTAGGAGAATTTGTACAAGCTAACTGTATGGATACCCCTGCTGAGGTAGGATTTCTCATTTTGGAGCATTATGACAATTCTGGGCATCCCTGTAGCAAAAGATCATGCTTATCTGCTATTGCGCGTCATAGCGTGTACTTTTCAGTTCCAGTGCTCCTTTCTTACCATAGCCTGGGCATCGGACGACAGATGATCCATCTTTAGCTCCCCTGCCCTTAGCTTATTGATGACCTCCTTGACCGAAAGGTTACTGTTCGGGCCAGCTATCTGAAGGTCAAGCACGCTCTGGCCAATCTTTTCCTCCAGGATCCATAGCAGTTCTTCTATCTTGTTGCGGTTTGCAGCAAGACGCTCGGCGTATTCTCTGAATGCAGCTTCGTTGTGATCGCGGATGGCCTTTGTCAGCATTTTGGCGATTGAGCTTGACTGGCCTTCAAGGAGGTCTATCCTGAGCCTGATGTCTTTCTCAGTGCGCAAATTGCAATCTCTTGGTGCAGCAGGGTTTTTAATAATTTCTTCGTTTTGTAGACCAAAATGTCCCACCAGACTCTCTCCACTTTCTATAGTCGCGCAATATCATAGAATGGTCAAACGCAATTTGATGTTTTTCGACCTCGCCCAGCTCAACCCACTCGATGCTCGCAGCGTCGTCCCCCGCCTTTCCTGATCCCCACAAGATTATCCCGACAAAGACTACTGTCATGATATGCTTTCTTGGGTCACGCTTTGGATCGGAATAGACTCCGAGAATGTCTAAGGGCTCAACCTCAAATGATGTCTCCTCCAGCGCTTCTCGCTTCATGGCTTCCTCAACAGTCTCGCCTTCGTTCACAAAGCCGCCAGGCAGAGCAAGCTGACCCTTAAACGGGTCTTTCTTGCGCCTAATCATCAGAATTTTGGAATCCCGCTGTAGTACTATATCGACTGTCGGGGTCGGATTCCTGTAATTCACGATCTGATGAGTAACAGCGCGGTATTAATTGTTCTAGCACATCCTAAATTCTTATTAGTATGTCTGACCATTAAATACGATATGTCTGCCATCTTTTTGGAGGCTGAAGAATCTCCAACCCCGCTGGCAATTTGCCCAAGATGCGGAAGGCAGGTAAGAATAGACGGACACTGCGAATGCGAAGCGATTTTCGCTGCAGACAAACGAAAGTGAGCACACATATGAGGCGTATGGGCATTTGGCTAGTAGATGATGTAGCTGTTTAGAGTGGTTTGCCCAAGGTGTGACTTGTTTATCAGCCGCGAACCTATGTATGTTGGAAAGGTGTAATCCATCCCGTGGCTTTTGATCCTATTCTCCAGACCGTGGATGATCCTTTCGGCATAATTCTTGTCCGCCGATACATAATTAGCATCTAATGGTTCTTCAAATTTGTATATCTTCTTGTACTTTTCAACGCCATCAGCGATTTCAAGTAACCGCAGGGCAAGCTTCATACGCTCCCAAATATCGGTCCGCAGTCGCAGCATTGCGCCAAACACGTACCGCAGACCGGCCTCCTTGGAGCTTTTGACTACTGTTTCGAGTTCCTCATCGGTGTCCGTAACAAGCGGTATTATTGGGTCGATGTTGACGCCGCAGCATACCCCTGCATCTGTGAACTTTCTGATCGCTTCGAACATCCTGCCCGCAGGTGGCGTCCCGGGCTCAACAACCCGCCGTATCTTTTCATTACAAGTAGTTATCGACCATATAACAAAGCAGTTGTCTTTGTATTGCCTGTGAAGCTCTAGGTCGCGCTCGATTATGGCAGATTTTGTGAATATGATATAGGGCACGTTATATTTCTGCAGCACTTGCACACACTTTCTGGTCAGTTCAAAACGGAGCTCTGCCGGCTGGTAGGCGTCGGTTGCAGAGGCCACCATGACCGGGTCGATTGTATCTGACTTCCACGCTGCAAGCTGCCTGTCCAAAACCTCAGGGGCGTTGCTCTTGGCGTAAATCTTGTCGTAAAATTCGGGCGACCATTCGTACGTGGCATAGCAGTAGGCGCAGCGGTGGCCGCACCCCTGGTATGGGTTTATCGCAAGACCGTTGTAGCTCTTGACAGCGAAAGGATGAATTATCGATTTGCTCTTTTTTTCTTCAAGCGTTGGCGCTGCGCTGTACCAAAGACCAAGCATATTGACGCATCCTACTGGCATTTCTAATAAAGAAGGCAGCACCGGAAAGGGAGGGGGTGACCGTGAAAGTATAGTTTTTAATTGTCGCTGATGTGCTGAGCACTTATGAGAGTAGGTGTGGCGGGTCTTGGCCTGATGGGCTCCGCGATCGCGACCCGACTTGTCAGTACGGAGCACGCGGTATCGGTGTACAACCGCACCAGCTCGAAATCAAGACGCTTTTCAAAATATGCTACTGTTACATCCAGCCCGAAAGAGCTTGGAAACACTTGCGACCTTGTAATAACCGTCGTTACCGACTTTAATGCCGTCAAAGAAGTGCTTCTGGGCAGGGACGGCATTATCGAATCGACCAACCGTAGTCTGATAGTGGCTGACGCAAGCACTATCTCGCCTTTGCAGTCAGAGAACTGCGCAACGGAACTCCGTGTGGCAGGCAAAGAGATGCTTGGCATGCCAGTGATGGGAGGCCCAGCATCCGCAGAAACTGGCGACCTTGTGCCCATGGTAGCTGGCAACAGGCGCGCGTTTGAAAAAGTAAGGCAGGTGATCGAAAAGCTAGGCAAGACTTTCTACGTAGGCGAAAGGGACGGGTCTGCAAACGCGATCAAGCTGGCGCTCAACCTGAACATCGCGCTTGTCGCAAGTGGCGTGTCAGAAGGGATAACTCTTGCAAAGGGATATGGCATTGACCCTTCGATATTTGTCCAGATACTAAACTCAACGTATTTCAAGACCGGTCTGTCTGAAAAGAAAGGTCCCAAGATGGTGAGAAACGACTTCTCGCCCACATTCCACCTTAAGAACATGCTAAAAGACCTAGAGCTTGCCACGGGCACCGCGCAGGCCGCCGGCATTACACTGCCGCAGACAGCGCTTGCACAGCAGATCTTTCGGGCTGCAAACAACAGTGGCTTTTCAGATCAGGACTATACTTCAATCTGCGCGTTCTTGGCAAAGATAAATGGGATGGAAAAATGAAGCTCAACAAACAAAAGGATCTCAAGACAGACGAGTTTATGATCTTTGCGTCGCTTCCGGACATGGGCAGGGTTGGCGGCTTGGTCTCGTCGTTTCTGTGGCAGCACATGAAAACAGAACAGGTTGCTGAAATAACGTCAAGCGACAAGCCATGGGTTTCATATGCTGACGGTGTGGTAAAAAGCACAAGCGACGTTTACAAGATATCATACGACAAACGCCACAAGCTGCTGATATTCACCGGCGATTCGCAACCGCAGGACCCAGGCGAGCTCCACAGGCTCTGTAACATGGTCCTTGACTACGTGCAATCAATAGGCAACGTGAGAAGGCTTTATGGTGCCGGCGGCTACCTCCGTGAGCAGCTGACCGGAGCGCCTCGGGTATGTGGAGTGGTGAACAGTTCCGAGCTGAAGAAGGTGCTGGCAAAGGCGGGCATAGATCCTGTTGGGAACGAGATAACGAGCATAACGTGGTTCAACGGTCTTATTCTCGGCCTCGCAGCAGAAAGAGGCATCGACGCGATTGGACTATTTGGCGAAATATCCGAAACAAATGTTCCACAGCCCCTCGCCGCAAAGACAATAATCACTGCATTTTCCAAGCTGGAGGGCATATCAGTAGACACAAAGCCTTTTGACCGCCAGTACGACTCGATTCTGGAAGAAATTCAGAAAAAGAAAGAGCCGTCAAAATTTGGGCCTGGCATAGGCTAGTGTATCGGGGCGCCCACCGGTGCATCCTCGGTTACCGTCAAGAACACCGGCTTGCCTTCAGGCCCGTCTGCCGCCAGCAGCATTCCCCTTGAGATCATGCTGCCTATCTTTTTCGGCTCGAGGTTGGTGCAGACAACAACCGTCCTGCCGACAAATTCTGCAGGCTTGTAGTTCAAGGCGCCTCCTACGGCTAGCTCCCTTTGCTCGGTACCAAGGTCTACCTTTGCCTTGAAAACCTTTTTCATACCCTGCATGCTTTCCGCGTGGATCACCTTTCCTATCTTCAGGTGCACCTTTGAAAATTCCTCAAACGTGATGAATTGCTCTGCAGCCGGCTCGCTCATGATATTTCAAGAACTATTTGGCCATTAAAATTGGTTACGTCAATCGCTTTGCTACCTGCGAGTAAAATAGCCTCTTTGGTATGTATGATCTGAGCCTAACGCCCGCCTTTTCCCTGCCAGAGCCGATAACGTACCGCAGCTTTGGGTTGGGAGATGCAATCGCTTCGACTATCGCGCCAGCAACCGCGCTTGGAGGCAAGCCATTCGGGACATTGTCAAGATATTTCCTGTATGCGTTTGCGAACCTCGAATTCCTTAACAGTGCAGTCTTTGACCTTGTGACCGCGTGGATGTTTGTTTCAATGACGCCGGATTTATGTTCACGACCTTGACGCCGGTGTCCCAGAGTTCCATTCTCAGAGCATCAGAAACCACTTCAAGGGCATGCTTTGCAGCGCAATACGCCCCTATCAACGGGAGTGAGACAAGCCTGCCATCGAGCTGACGTTCACTATCCTGTCCTGCCCCTTTTTCATCATTAACGGCAGAACCTGCCTCGTGAATCCGATCAGGCTGAAAAAATTTGTTTCAAACTGGGTCTTCAAATCTGCCATGCTGACATCTTCGATCGCGCCGGGTTCGACGTAGCCGGCGCTGTTTACGAGCGCAAAGATGTCTCCCCTTATCGCAATGTCGCGCACAATCGCGCCAAAATTGTCGGGACGCGTTGTCAAACTCGACTGGGACGTAGCTCTCTGCAGGAAGCTCTGCGGCCAGTGCCTGCAGCTTGTTGTGATTTCGCGCAAGGCCAAATACCATGTAACCCGATTTTGCAAGCCTTATGCTTGCTTCCTTGCCTATCCCGCTTGAAGCACCTGTGACAATTACTAATTTCAACAGATGGGACTTAACAAGTGAGTAGAAAAACGTTGAGGGTTGCTAAAGGCGTTCCTACTTGACCTTGTCGAACGGCTTCATGACCGTGGACAGGATGTCAACAAGATCGGTAGCAATAATGTGCAGACCCGAGCGCTTGAAAGCGAGGCTGCCTGCAAGACCGTTGAGGTATATTGCGACAAGCGCTGCGTCAAATGGCTTCATCTTGGCGAGTAGCCCTGCCGCCAAACCCGACAGTACGTCGCCGGTTCCACCTACTGTCATTGCCGGGGTCGACCTCTTTAAAATTGCAGTTTGTTCGCCGTCTGAAATGACGTTGAGCCAACCCTTCAGCACTATTATGATACCATACTCCTTTGCTGTCTTGCGTACGTTTGATGTCATTTCACTCTTGGTCGTTCCAGTATCGCGGCCAAAAAGACGTTTGTACTCGCCTGCGTGCGGCGTAACTATGCTGCAGGTGTTAGAAATCTCGTTGACTATCTCCGGGATTAGGGCCGAAGCATCAAGCAAAATCTTCGTCCCAGCCTCTTTCAGCTTTTTGACAAGAGTGACTATCGCTTCTTGCTCTAGGCTCATCCCCATGCCTATGGCAGCGCTGTCTGTGCGTTTTGGCAACATGGCAAGAAGCCTGTTTGCAGATCCTACAGTCAGTTTATCATCGGGAAGCGGAAGCGCGATTATTGCAGGGGAAAATGACCTTACCGCGGTGATTATCGAGCGGGGGACTGCAGTATAGACCAGGTCAGCCCCGGAGCGCATTGCAGCCATCGATGCAAGCACCGGCGCGCCATGGTAGAATCTGCTTCCACCGGCCACCAAAACTATCCCGTTGTCTCCTTTTCTTGACGAAGAGGACCTTGGAGACATCAACTGTGTGACGAGCTTGGAAGAAACCGAGATTGTCGATGGCAAATACTTACTGTAGTACCTGTTCATGGTCGGATAAACTTTGCCAATTCCTTCATGAGGCAATACCGAACTCGCTGAGAAAGTATCATGAGCAGCCATTTTTCCTTGATATGATGTTCCCTCCTCGTCTGAAAACGATTCCAAAAACATAGATCAGAAGGACAGTTGTTCCGCTGAGATGCAATCAACAACGGAGGAAAAATAACAACGGCAGCAATTATTGTTGCTGCCTTACTCATTACCTTGATTTGGTAGCGCCTGCAAACGTTAAAAGACAGCTTGTTGCGATCCTATTAAATAGTTCACGCTATACTTTATCATGTCATGAAAAGTGGCGGGAAACAGCAGAATTCACCGCCGCGTATCATGATTATAGATGACGAAAAAGACATCCTTGCAATTCTAAAGTCAGGTCTCGAAACAAAGGCCGGGTTTGAAGTTCACATATTCAGTAGCGGCGATGCGGCCCTGCAGGCCTTTGCAAACCACACTCCGGACTACTACGACCTTGTCCTAACGGACATCAGGATGCCCAAGATGAATGGCTTTGAGCTATACCGCAAGATAAGGGAAAAGAACATGTCAATGCCAATTGCATTTATCACTGCCTTTGAAATAAATGAAGACGAATTCTCCAAAGTAATGCCCTCGATAAAGGTAAGGGATTTCATCAAAAAGCCGATAAGAATTCCTGAGCTGATAAAAAAATTGAATGCAATTCTGGCGGCAGCCTAGTTAGGCTCCGCGTGTATTGTCACAATTGATCCAGGATACTTTGCACGTATGTTCTTCTCGATATCGGAAACCCGCTCGTGGATCTGCTCTATCGTCATATCGCTATTAAAGGCACACGCAACATCAATTTTCAACACGTGTCCTGCCCTGTAGGTGGCAACTTTGCCTACCTTGTTGACGTCGCTTGTGGCAAGGACTATTTCCCTTAACGAGTTCTGCATTTTGCTATCGACAACCGGTTCGATGTCGCTCATCAGTGGCATCAGAGGTTCTAGGTGCACAGTGATAGTCTCAGCTCCTTTCAGCCGGCCTCTTATCGAATCTTCAACTGCGTTGGCTATCGAATGGGCCTCTTTGAGCGTTGCCGATCTATTGACCTGAATGTGGAGTGAGATGCCCACTGAATTGGATTCTCCAATTTTTGATACGAGGATGTTGTGTACACCCTTTACCCCGCTTACCCTGCTCGCCGCCTTTTCAATCATGAATTCAGGCTGCTGATCGGTATTGCCAGTCGGCTCGAAATGCACAGTTATATTTCTTGGTTTGACATCCAGACCCGACCCTGCAAGGCTATTGGCAATGTTTCTTTCCACCTGCGCGCTGATGTCGTGCGCGTTCTCAAAACTTATTTCAGCCGGCAGCGTAATCGTGGCTTCAACAAAAATTTCTCTTCCGACTCGGCGCATCTTGATGTCGTCGCTTGCCAGCACGCCTTCAGTGTTGTTAGCAACTTGCCTTACACTTGCAACCAGCTGGGGAGATATCACGTCTGTTAGCTC
Source organism: Nitrososphaera sp. (assembly GCA_036003785.1). Classification (GTDB taxonomy): domain Archaea; phylum Thermoproteota; class Nitrososphaeria; order Nitrososphaerales; family Nitrososphaeraceae; genus Nitrososphaera. Next base: position 18,047 of record DASYSB010000019.1, on the reverse strand, counting down.
CATTGCGTTCTGGTATGCAAATCTACTGCTGAGATACGCAAGGAAGACACCAAGTATGATGGCTGCAATAGAGTCGCCGTTGCCAAAGCCGGTGGTAACAAGCCATAAACCTACAAAGGCAACGCTGGTTGAAGCAAGGTCAGCAAATGCGTGGTAAAAGTCTGCCTTCAGTGTCGTAGTGCCAGCTGCAGGGACGGCAGTCTTTTTCATCGCTCTGCTAAGCACCGCTATCCTAAATCCGTCTACCGCCAGTGTATAGATCAACGCGGCGAAGCCTATCATGCTTGGGTTAACTAGTGAAACTGATCCTCCAAAGGCTATCCTAGCAACAGCTTCGTAAATGAAAAATATCGCAATTACAAATAGTGCAGTGCCGCCAATAAACCCCCCTATGATTTCGATCTTGCCGTGTCCGTATGTGTGTTCGACATCCCTGGGCTTCAGTGCAAGCGTCGTGGCGATTATAAGTATTGCAGTGACCACTGCGTCAAGGAGGGCATGGGTGCTGTCTGTTATGAGGGCAAGACTGTTAGTGATAATGCCGGCGGCAAACTCGAACACAAAAACTGAAGTGATGGCGACAAGCGACATTCGTAAGGCTTTTCTCTTGATGGTTCCAACACTGACTGTCGATAACCGCTCTGCCACTGTTAGGAAAAATATGGCAAAAATTGTTATTTAGGCATTTGTGTTTCCACCAGCTACCTAAATTACAATAAGCTAATTCGAAAATGAGGGCTTAATCTAATTCAAGCTGACTTTTTAGATTCTTGTATCTGTTTCTTACCGTCACTTCGGTGACGCCGGCTGCCTCTGCAATGTCTGTTTGAGTCCTGCTTTCACTGGTGCGAAGGCACGCAAGGTACAACACCGACGCAGCAAGCCCCATCGGGTCTTTGCCGGCAGACATGCCGCTCTTAGCGACACCTTTCATGATGTTCATGGCGACGCGCTTTGTGCGCTCGCTGAGGTTTGCCCTGTTCGCTACCCTGACGACGCACTTCATAGGGTCGATCATCGGGATTTTGAGGTCAAGCTCCACCACGACGAGCCTGTATATCCTCGCTAGATCCTTGCGCTTGATATTGCCAATTTCTGCGATGTCCTTTAACGTCCTAGACGCGCCGGTTTCCCTACATGCTATGTAAAGCGATGCGCCAACCATTGCGGATATTGTCCTTCCCCTGACGAGGCCGCGTTCCTGCGCCTTTCGGTAAATATACGCGGTTTTTTCGATCACCACGTCTGAAACAGCGAGTTTGTCCTTGAGCCTGTCGAGCTCAGAGAACGCCTGCCGGAGGTTCCTATCTGTCGGCGAGTGAGCCTGTGTCCTAAAGTCCCAGGCTCTGAGTCTGCCCATTGTCGATCGCATGGCGACACCAATTGCGCGCCCACTGGCATCCTTGTCTGTTCTACCGATTACCGTAGATAGACCCATGTCATGGCGAGCCAAAGAGGTCGGAATTCCTGTTCTGCTCCTGTCGTTTGCTTCTTCAGTTGTAAAAGCGCGCCATTCAGGGCGGCTTTCCTGAACTTTGTCTGACAGCACAAGTCCGCAATTCCTGCAAATGATTTCGCCCGATTCAGGGTCTGTGACCGTCTGACCGGATTTGCACATACTACACAATATTGCCGTTTGCATTTCTTTTAGAATGAGGTAAGATTAATATCGTAATTCAGACTAATAAATAATACGTATTAAGAGATATCTTTAGATTTATGCCAATGTCGGCTATAATTCAAATAACAAACGCGTTTCTTATAAATTCATCAAAATAAAGTCTGCAATAGATGTGTTTCTGCATTGTTTGAAACATCCTGTAAAGCTTGCGCCAACACAAAACTCAAACTGTCATAGTTTGCTATTAGTCGGGCGAGGTGTCCCAGTTGGACAGGCATTATCAGAACTAAAATTTTCTCGTCATTAAAGAACACATTTTCTGCAACTTCTCTTTGCGTCTTCAAATGCTGTCACTATCAGTATCCTTGCTGCCGGGTCTTTCTTCAGTATTTTTTGCGCGGCCTGAAGCCCGTTCATGTATCCTGGTAACCGATAGTCGAGCATGATGAGATTAGGCCGGTACAACTCATAGTCGCGCAATATCTCATTGGCCGTAGGCGCGCTCACTTCGATGCTGTATCCCCTCTTTTCAAGAAAATCTCCGCAGACCGAGAGAATGTCCTCAGTCCTCAATGAGCATTATGGAGTGGATCTTATCCTGCTGCTTTAGCACCATGATACAGACTACTAAACATTCTATATAATGATCTTTTGCAATTGCAGGCGCTTTGACTGTCCCTAATGTTCACATAGTTTCACCGCTGCGATATCGGAGCCAGTCGGTCTCGGCAGCATGGCCCGGCGCTAAAAAGAATAGCCAGTGTGCACGACAAGTCGTCAAGCATCTGGACATGGAATGCGCCATATGCGGCTTTGCACCGCCGGGTGGCATCTGCGATGTCACTATGATCTAAGTTTCTGGCTGCAATGTTATCTTGAAAGTGAACCAAGCAAGTTTCAGAACAACCGGCTTGTCTTCAGTTTCTTCAACTGGCACAGCTGCAATGCTTGGCTGGCCATCGGTGAAATCAAGGTTGAGTAGACCGTACCCAAACAAGTCATCTTTGCCCTTGTCTCCCATATCCTTTGCCGTGCCCCTTAGGACTTCTCTGATTTCACCATTCGTCCATATGCCGTCGCCGTCTACCAGGCCAGTATAGTGCCATGCTTTTTCTTCGCTTCCAAGCAAAAGTGCTATCGCGCCGGTAACAAATGGAGTGGCCATCGAGGTGCCACTTGAAAGGCGGTACTCTCCCCCAATAGCAGCAGACTTAATCCCGGAGCCAGGCGCGACAAGTTCCACTTCGCTTCCGGTGAGCGAGAATGAGGACAAAGTATTGTCCTTGTTTACAGATCCAACGCCTATCACCTGCTCGTAGGCCGCCGGGTATAGGACTTCTCCATTTCCGTTGCCAACAGCCGCAACAAGTAACAGCCCGTGTTCGTCATATGCAGATTCAACTGCTTTTTTCAAAGCCTTGCTTCCACCGCTGCCGGTAATGCTCATTGTGACAATGTCCATATCATTTTCTATTGACCAGTCGATCCCCTTGACAAGGCCACTGAATGAGCCTTTGCCTCTTGCGTCGGACACCTTTATCGCATAAATATCAGCATCAGGCGCGACTCCAACAATCCCCTTGCCATCTCTTTTCGCGGCAATAATGCCGGCAACATGCGTGCCGTGCCCGTTGTCATCCATTGGGTCGCCGTCAGAATTGATAAAGTCATATCCGCCCTTGTAGTTTGAAGCAAGTTCTGGGTGTTTGTAGTCCACACCTGTGTCAAGTATGGCTATCTTGACGCCGCTGCCGGTATAGTTTGACAAGTGAGCCGGCTCTGCGCCAATGTCTTCCAAGGCCCATGATTCCGAATATTCAGATGTGTTTGCCTCGGCGATCTCAAACTGTCCGTCACGTTCCACGAACTCTACCGCCGGGTTTTGCACAAGCCTGGCAAGAGCGAGGGGTGGAATAATAGCCTGAACCATTTCCATGTTTTTGAATTCTTCAATTATAATGCCTCCGGCTCCGCCAATCGTGGCCGGGTCGTACTTACCCTTCGCAAAAGAAATGATTACTGTAGAATAAGGCGACGTGTAAGCAAAAGAGGAAGCAAGGAGCATAGCCGCAATTAAACCGAAAATGATGTAGTACATTCTTTTCTAGAAATCACTCATCACAATCTATGTTAATAATTATCTAGAACAATATACTGAATGAAATTGCGTAAATAACACTAATTTTCTGATTGCTTAGGTGCCAGACTAACGACTATTATTATCATTTTGATGCAAAACCACGAATTGTTGGCGCATGAGTCTACTAGCAGGCAACAAAGACTTTGTCTTCCAGGTATGTCCCCCTTAGAGGACACGAAGCTTTCTATTCCATTTCTCTGGTTGGCTCTGTCACTGTAGCAACGCGTCGCACTATTTTCAGAAATGGCATATAATAGTCAGGCAGGTTTAGAGCCACTGTCTTGTTCTTGTGTAATGCGTAGGTCTTGCCATCGTACGTGCACTTTATTATCGGAATCACGCTCATGTCTGCAACGATGTCTGCAACCTTGTAGTATTCAAGAAGCTTACGGTTTTCGTAGACGATCTCATTCTTTCGCCTGAACCTTTTTTTGCTCATGAACTTGAATGCAAGTATGATGTGTCTTTCAGGGTAGATGCTAAACATGTTTCGGATCATCAGGCAGCGCTCGATCTGATCCTGCGGCACATAAAGTATGTCGCTCGTCCCAGACTTGGCTTCGATCGTCAATAGTATGCCGTCAGTATTGTTCACGGCGACAATGTCGGGCAGGCCTGTGCTGCTGCCTCCAAGCCTCCGCGCGTGCCACACTCCATTGTTCAACCTCTGGACCAGAGTATGTTCATAGCTGTAGCCTCTGCTGCGGCGAATGTTTCCCAATCGTGTAGCGTTGACATTTCATATCTTTAAAGTTTGTCAGGGGAAAGTGTTTTTATTGAAAAGTACCAACTCCATAGCTATATGTCAGGTTTACAGAACTCGCTTGAAGAGATTAATAAAAGCCTCAAGGATGTCCAGGAGAGGCGCGAAAAGCTGATCAAGGGTACGCGCGACGCGGTAATGTTGTGCAGCAAGTCAATAGTTGCGTTGCACCACGGTCAAATCGAATACGCAAAGAACAAGATGGAAGAAGCAAAAGCAATGCTTGAAGAATTTCGAGAATATGCAAAGGAAGATCTATATCGCTACATCTCTGTAGCAGAGCAAGAGTTAGTTGAAGCGTACGCGCTCTGGGCAGTCATGCAGAACACGAGCATTCCCACGATGCAGGATCTGGATGTTACAGGTCCTTCCTACCTCACAGGTCTGCTTGACTGCGTCGGCGAGATAAAACGCCTTGTGTACGACAGGATGCGTTCTGGTACCGAGAAGGACGCGGAAAAATTGTTTGCGACAATGGAAGTGATTTACAACGCGATCTATCCATTTGCAGTCTATGACAACATTGTGTCCGGTCTACGCAAAAAGCTCGACGTAGCAAGGATGCTGATTGAAGACATCAGGGCTGTTGTCACCGAGGAGAGTAGGAGAAAGGCGCTCATTGATGCGATCGATGGTTTGGATAAAAAGCCCCGCTGAAAATCATTTATTCTAAATGGGCAATCCGGTGATAGTCACTGAATTTTCAAAGGGCTGTGGCCTGCTGTCAAAGGAAAGTCATGGTCTGATAGATTTGACAGAGTGATGAACACATCGAAATGACAGGCAATTCAGTCGTGAAGACATTAAGAGCCTACAGCTATTACATCGCATTCTATGGAGAGCTGGAAGAAATATTGATCAATACTCAGCTTGTTCCCTTTGAAAACCGCTCGTACACTTCTGGGTTCGCGAGCAGCCAGCCGTAATGGCTTTCGTCATGAATATAGCGCACTTCACGCACTTTGGGAACAATGTTGTGCTTTCGTAATCCGAGCATGAATTCGCCCTGAAAAGCGAGTCCAATCCGCTTTGTCTTAGAAGTAGATTTCTGATCCCTCGGCAAAAGTATTCGATAGCTGAACTTGCCCTGCGATTCTGGAATGATATATGCTTTGACCATCATATCAACTGCATGCCGAATGTCTGACACTTCCCTTATTTCAATTGTTTCAAGCACAGGAAATCTGGCATAGGGAATGCTGGACATGATTACTCAGACATGCAGGTAAGATAAAATTCATTCTCTCGCTCGTCATGTACTGTTACTAGTTCTCGATCGACAATAGCGTATAAGAGCCTGTTTAATTCCAATGCTATATGTCTGCTTCGATTCAATGATTCTGTAAATTTATAGCGACCGCGGTGTGGGTAGATTGCTAGCTTACTTGTATTTCGCAAAAGCTTCTAAGAGATGACTTGTCAGGGTCTTTTGCCACTCCGGGAATCCCTCTGGCGCGTCGGGATAGTTGTAATAATGGTCTACCAGCTCCTTGTTTATGCTGGCGCAGTACTTCAGGTCCTCAGCAAGTTTCTTGTTCATTACGCCCCTGATTATCATGCCAAGCCTGTCAACGGTGCTGAATTCGGGGTGCTCGCCCATTGTTATCTTGTCGATGTCCATTTTGCTCAAAAAGTGTCTCATTCCATAGTTGATCTGCTCGTTTGTTAGCCCTTGCAGCATTCTGCGGAACACTTCGAGCCCTGCCGTCTTATAGCCGTAGTCGTTGATGAAGTGTTTGTTGTACTTCCACAGACCCTTTTCAGAAGTGTCGCCATCCTCCAGTGCTTCAACGGCGTCCTTGCCCGCGATAGTTGCGGCAATTATGGCAGGCCCAATGCCGCCTGCATCAAGGGGCTTGGGCATCCAGGCAGAGTCTCCGACCAACATGTACCCGTTTGCAACAAGGCAGTCGTTCTGCCGTCTTACTGACACTTGCCAGGTGCCCCATGCATTGCCCTCGTCACCTGCGCCGTCTGCTAGGCGCGGGTTTTTGATGACTGGATTTACCTCCACGTATTCGTCTATTAGCGTCTTCAGATCAGGATGCACGCCCATGGCCTTGTTGCGCGTGTCAAACGCCTTTTGCTGCACGCCAAGGCCGATGTTAACCTTGCTCTCACCCTTGGGGAAAACCCAACCGTAGCCGCCAGGTGCAAGCTTTTGATCGAGATGGATGATGCAATAATCCGAATCAAAGTAGGTTTTGTCTTCGTGCGAAAGTTCAAAATTGTATATGTATCTTCCCGTTGCTTCAAGGTCATCACGGTCGATCCTGCGCTGGATGAATGATTTAATTGGAAGGTTTGTCCGCAACACGGATGTCACGCCGGTGCAGTCTACCACTAGTTTTGCAGTCTTTTTGAACACTGCTTTGTTTTCAAGATCGTCGCCCTCGACCCCGATTACGCTGTTATCCTCCACTATTAGCGAACGCAGCGCCACACGCTCCTTTATTTCGATGCCAGCCTTTTTGGCATCTCTCAGCTGCCTCTGTGGCAGAAGCTGCCTGTTGAGAATATAGCCCTCGCCGTCAAACGAAATGCCAGTTTCATGGTCAGGCGAATACGCGATGACGCCCTTGACGGGATGTTCGATTTCTGGGTAACCCCAGCTGATCTTGATCCTGTCTGTCATGTAATCAACAGTGTTCTTGCCAACCGCATCGCCGCATACCCAGCCAGAAACTGTTTTCTTGCCCTGCTGCGGGCTCGCGTTTCTGTCGATGACCAGAATCTTCCTGGACTGCTTGGAGTAGTATGCTGCTGACGTCGCCACGATGAGGCCTGCAAGGCCGCCGCCTGCCACAATAATGTCATAATCTCTTTTCATCAGCTAGACAAGGCGTGAAGGCAAAAAACGCTATTTAAAGTGTTCCCGCTTAAGGAGAAAGGTGGAGAAAGGCAGAATAACAGTTGTACGCTCAGATGTGTAGATGTGTACGTCATTCATATTCTTTGATCTGGGCCAGACCTTAGTTGACGAGTGGGACTTTATCGCCCACTTTGATCAGAAATTTCTAGAGCTGTTGAACGGTTTTGGTGCAAGGATTGACCAGCGCAACTACCGCGCAGTTCGCGATAGCATTATTCGCGACCGCAAGATTGGTCATGGCGGCATCCGAGAGCTTGTAATTGAGGTTTGCAAGATGCTATCTCCCTCTGGTTACGAGAAGGTCATCGCAAGCAAGCTCGAGCCCGAAATAATGCAGGGCAGGCGCGACCTATTCCGGTTTTTCGACGACGCCGAGTCCACATTGCAGACGCTCTCAAAGCACTGTGAAATTGGGTTGATAGCCAACCAGTCAGAAGATATTCATGAATTGCTGGAACAATCCGGGTTTGGCAGGTTCCTGAAGGTGCAGGCAATATCATCTTTCGTAAAATTGAAAAAGCCTGACCCACGAATTTTTGAGCTTGCGCTAAAGAAGGCTGGGCGGGATGCGAAGGACTGCATGATGGTGGGCGACAGACTTGACACGGATATCTGCCCGGCTAACACGCTTGGCATGACCACGATTAGGGTCACTGATTCGCTTTTCGCACTGCAGGTACCGGCACGAGAATGCGAGCATGCCACTTACACCGTTACGCGCCTGTCAAAGATCCCCCAAATAGTAGAAAGCATTATCAGTTGATGCTGCACATATGTTTCGTGCACGTGTTCGTTAGAATTATAAAAAATACCCACAGGCACCCGGCAAATCAAGCGCTTCACCTCGTAGGCGCACCGTTTTATGTGATTGGTCTTGCAATGACATGTGGCTATTTTGCAGGGATTCAAAATGATCTTGTTATGGGCATCGCAATGTGGCTTGCAGCTGTAGCCCTGTTTGTTTCCGGCCATAGGATAGAGAACAACATGGGGTCAATGACGCCCGTGCTGTTCTTCCGGCTGGTGTCAAAGATTGCTCACAATTTTGTCGCGCAGCAAGTGCATTTCCTGCGAGCTTAACTTCGGCCTGCTTTTGAACATCGAGTGGACGGCGCCTGCGCCATCGCCTCTCCTCCTCGGGACGATGTGAACGTGCATGTGAGGTATCTCTTGCCCTGCCTCGCTTCCATTGTGAATCGCGATTGTAGAAGCGTTTGCCTGCGACCCTGCCTCTACTGCGCTAACAATCTTCCACATGATTTCAAACACCGCCATCGAGTCTTGCTTGCTCATGTCTTGGACCTTGGCATAGTGCGACTTTGGAATTACGAGCGTGTGGCCCTCAGCTAGCGGAAAGGCGTCCAGCAGTGCAATCGCTCTATCATTCTGCGTTAATACCTTTGCAGGTATCTTACCCCCGACGATCTTGCAAAAAACGCAGTTTTCCTCTTGCATGTTTGTCCTGCTTTATTTTAGTATATTATCATTGCAGCAAAGCTAGCATGAATTACAATATTATGCCCTGCCATGCCTCTGTTTCTTACTTGTAGGGAGACTAGTGTTATAGCGTCAAGATTAGACTTGAAGACATCCTTACAAGATATAGCTAAAAAACTATAACGTTGCTTAACCAGCTGCAGGCTCTTGCGCAAGGCTTGCTGTAAGGCGCGCAACTTTTGCCTTTGAAGCCACGAACTGATTAATATCTTTAGTAAATGCGATCGAGGCCGTGCCTTTTTTTTCAACAATGCCGATTCTTTCCGGGGCAAAGTTATGTTTCTTAAAGTCTTCAATTATTGAACTGGCGACGTCCCTTGAAGCGACTATCAAGTGGCAGCCGTTCAGTGAAGCTGTCGCATTCTCAACTAGGAATTCCTTGGTAGCAAATCTTGCCATTTCTTCATTTCTGATTGGGAGCTCGTTTACCAGCAGGTGTGCATTTGCAAGCTCAGCCAGCGATCCTAGCGCAAACAAACCCGATGGTCCAACGGGGTGAACAGCCGTGATGTGGACATTCTTGTCAAATGGAGCGCCAAAGTCCGGGCAGTATTTCGCGATTATCTTGCCTAATGAAAAGTGGGGTTCGCTCAAGTTTTTTACTGCGTCGTCCCTCGCCTCGGTGATGCCTGAAAAAGATATGTTATTTTGCTCGTACTTGATGATGTTTTCAGAATCCATGCGTGCAAGTGTGTAGAGGCTCATGGCAGGAAGGCCGCCAAACTTGTTTGTAATTATGATTTCCATTCCTTCTTCTATCTGGTAATACCTTGTGGGCAGCTCTTTTGCTGTACTTGCCATCGCGCTTGTGCCATAGAATAGCTTGCCTATTTTGAGGGAGCTGTAATCCTCCATCGCAAGATTATAACGCGAAGTGAACACATCGAGGTTAGACCTTATCCTGTCAAGAATCTCTTCCGATGGCGCGTCATAGACCGGGAACAGCTTGAACGATGATTGGACACCACAACCAAGAAGATTGAGCAATTCAATAGCAGATGTCATTGCAATATTGCTATGTACGTCTGCGTCCGGTGCCCTTGTTACGTCTGTAACTTGCGTGGCTGAAGTGACTCCCGGCATGTACCCCACTTTGTCGCCCCGGTGCAGCTCTATGTAGTCAAGCATCCCAAACTGCGCGTCCGGGTGCTCTGTCAGCACTGCAGACGCGCAAGACACCGACACCTTGGCACTGAACACCTTAAAGAAATTCTGTAGCGTCTCTGATAGTAGCGGCGCGTATTCGCCAGCACCAGTGTGTACGCGGAACATCGCTAGCGCCCGCTTGACTTCAACTTCCTTGTCAACTGCAGCGTTTGTCAGGCTGTACACGCGCCTTGTCAGTTCTGGCATCTTGCCGTCGATGTGGTAGAACGAGTCAAACCATGAAGGGGAGACCTTGACGCTGCTCCGCTTGACGTCTGCTAGCGCGCTTTTCAGAATATGACTATCGACTTCGTTGGAGCAGGTCGGGATCCACCGGAGCGGGTCAAAGCCCAGTTTCCTGTATTGATCAACATGTTCCCAAAAATTATCAGACAATCACAATCTCTCCTAGCAATCACTATAGTTAACAGATTAGTTTACACAATATATAGAAAATACTGCCTAATAAACAACTTCATTTACTTGCCTCAGTCGGGCCCGGAATGCCGCTAAATCTTGAGAACAAGTATTATAAGGAGTCTAGATCTCAATTTTCAACATATGGGGCCAAAATTCACTCCAGCGCAAATAGAAAAACTTGCTGATGAGTTTGAAGCAAGATCCGCTAGAGAAGTGTTAAAATGGGCTTTTGACACTTTTGGCACCAAGATTGGCCTTGCTTCTAGTTTTGGCGCTGAGGATGTTGCCATCATTGACATGATGACCAAGATTGACAAGAAAAAGACAAAAGTCTTTACCCTTGAAACAGGGCGGCTCAACCAAGAAACTTATGACGTGATGGACGCCATCCGCGCAAGGTATGGCATCCAGATCGAAGCATTCTTTCCTGACCCGAAAGAGGTAGAAGAAATGGTAAGGTCAAAGGGCATGAACCTGATGTACGAAAGCGTGGAAAACCGGAAGATGTGCTGCGAAATAAGGAAGGTACACCCACTCAACCGCGCGTTATCCACACTTGACGGCTGGATGACCGGCTTGCGCAGAGATCAGGTGGCGACAAGGGCCACGACAAAAAAGATTGAGCTTGACATAGCGCATGGTGGCATAATAAAATTGAACCCTATAGCGGAGTGGAGTTCAGATATGGTATGGGACTATATCCACAAAAACAACATCCCATACAATGCACTGCATGACAAGGGTTTCCCGAGCATAGGCTGTGAGCCGTGCACGAGGGCGGTGCAGCCCGGCGAGGATCCGAGAGCTGGAAGATGGTGGTGGGAGGATGCAACTGCCAAGGAGTGCGGCCTCCACTTTGACCCGACAAAAAAGAAACACAAGTGATGTTTGTTGATAGGCTCAATCCCGCTGCCTCACGGAGGCAGGCTCGTAAACAGGTTCGTCGCTTCTGACAAAAAGACGGACGGAATGTTCACAATTTCTGTAAGCAGCGATCTCCGGAACGATATTGAAAACATCGCAGACGGCGTCTTTAGTCCGCTTGAGGGGTTTGTAGGCGAGCAGGACTTCCAGAGCATCGTTAAAACTGGCAGGCTGACAGACGGGCTTGCATGGACTGTGCCCATAGTCCTTGATGTTGACGAAGAGACTGCGGTGAAGATGAAGGACGCAGGACAAATTGCGCTAGCAACCGGCGGCGACAGATTTGCAATTCTTCATGTTGAGGAAACATATTCTTTTGACAAGCTAGCGTGCGCAAAGGCAATCTACCAGACGGATGATATCAAGCACCCCGGCGTCGAAAAAATGGTCAATATGAGAAACAGGCTGGCCGGTGGCAGGATCCAAATGGTCAGGCGTATAGAGCAGTCGCCGCTGCGCAAGTACAGAATGACGCCGGCAGAAACGCGGACGGAAATTTCGCAAAAAGGATGGAAGTCGGTTGTTGGCTTCCAGACGAGGAACGTCCCTCACGTCGCTCACGAAATGCTGCAAAAGGCCGCGCTCAACCTCTATGACGGGCTGTTTGTCAACCCACTGATCGGCAAGAAAAAAGAAGGTGACTTTAAGGACGAAGTAATCCTTGCTACCTATGTAGCCTTAATCGATAATTACTATCCAAAAGACAGGGCGATGTTCGTGACTCTCCATACAGAGATGCGCTATGCTGGCCCAAAGGAAGCTATCCACCACGCAATAATGAGGAAAAATTTTGGCTGTTCACATTTTATAGTAGGGCGGGATCACGCTGGAGTGGGTACCTATTACCATCCTTTCGCCGCGCACGAGATATTCAAAGATTACACTGACCTTGAAATAGAGCCGGTATTCTTTCCTGCGTTCTATTATTGCAAAAAATGCCTGAGCTACGCCAACGAAAGAAACTGTCCCCACGGCGCAGAGTTCAGGGAAGAACTCAGCGGCACCAAGATGCGGAACATGGTGAGCTCGGGCGAGATTCCGGCTGAGCACCTAATGAGGCCCGAGATATCGAAAATAATTATCTCCATTGCTGAGCCATTCGTATAATACACTACTCTTAGATTTTTATAGAACATTACGCATAGCTTTATATCACAAAAGCAGATTCGAGCGCCAATCAAGAACCTTTCGTAGTCGTCAACCGGCCACTGCTCATTGTGATCGTCATTGCTCTCATCGCTATTTCGGCCGTGTCAATATTTCTGGCCTATACTTCCCTACAGAGCACTGAGGTACGCCTGCAGCTTGCTGCAACACAGGAGCTCAGGAAACAGTTATCGGAAGAGGCAAATGACGCAACAGCAGCCGTTGGATCGAATTTAGATGCTATACGTACGAGACTTGAAACCGCTGCAGAAAGTCCTCTTTTGCAGCAGGGAGACAGCGATCAGATACGAGGGCTGCTTGATGCCACCCAAGCTGGAATCCAATATGACGGAAAAATAAACTATCTTGACAGGAACGGCATCATTCTTTTCACTACGGATCAGGGGCTGACCGGAAATGTTGGCTCTGACAGATCTGACTCTATGTATTATAATGATGTCAAAGAGAAGAGACAGCCAGTTCTGACGGGATTGTTCAAGTCTTTGGACAATAGAAACAGTGTTTCTGTCGCAGTACCTGTTCTTGGGGATGATAGCGATTTGAACGGTGTATTGGCGGCCATCCTGCCTGTCGATTCCCTTGCAAAAAGAGTGAACGATAGGCTACCTTTGATTGATGTAGATCAAGTTTTCATTATTTCAAGCAGTGGTACCATCATGGGATACAAAGATGAATCTATTGTTGGAGAGAGCATTTTTGATGAATTTGATGCGACACAAAATGACATTGTGAGCAAGAATCTACAGCTAATGACTGAAGGCAAATCCGGAGTTTTCGAATATGCAACACAGGATGGTCAGAGAAAGATTGCAGCATATTCACCATTAACATTCTCAGGTGTTCAGGCCTGGTCGGTGCTTATCACAACGCCGTCTTCGCCGAACGAAACGTTTTCCTCCGTGCTCAGCGACCAGAGGACCTTTACTATTGTTGCGATAGTGCTAATAGGGATAATAGCTGCGATATTCATGACGTTTATCCTCACGCTTAACCACAGGCTGCACAGGACCGTGCAAAAGCAGGATGTGCGTATAAAGAACCAGCTGGAAGACCTGCAAAGCGCATACGAGAGGCTTACCGAACAGGACAAGATAAAGGACGAGTTCATAAACATAGCTGCACATGAACTGCGCACACCTGTGCTTCCAATTATTCTAAGCGCGGAAGGACTGGCCGAGGACCTTGGCACCGACAACAGCAAGGTTGAGATCATTCTCAGAAACGCCAAACGTATAAACAAGCTTACAAACGACATCCTTGACGTAAGCAGGATAAAGAGCAACACTTTCAGGCTGCAGAAGGACAAGACGAACATCAAGAAATTGGTTGAAGAAGTGATTCAGGACATTCTTTTCAAAATGGCAGAGGACAAGAATCCGCACTTAAAGATTGAGTTTGAGTCAAAACTCTCACCAGGAAGAGAAGATATCATTGCAGACGCGGGCAGGCTCAATCAGGTGCTTTCAAACCTGCTAGACAACGCCATGAACTTTACTGATCAGGGCACAATCACCGTTACGGCACAGCATGTGGAAAATTGGCCTCATTTTGTTGAAATCAGAGTGGCAGACACCGGGAAAGGGATAGACCCTTCCATCAGAGCAAAGCTCTTCGAAAAGTTTGTTACTAAGTCGGAAAAGGCAAAAGGAACCGGTCTTGGGCTATATCTATGCAAGGCTATAGTCGAAGCGCACGGCGGCAAGATATGGGCAGAGGATAACAGAGGGGGCAAGGGCGCTGTGTTTGCCTTTACCCTTCCAGTAAGTGACTAATCGTCGTCCGCGCGTTATTCAATTACAGCCTTGTAGCTCGGATATACATGCATTTCACTCCACCCCGATCGCTAAAAATAATTAATTAGATTATAGTCTTAAGCATGGAAGATTGACCCAATAGTTCTAGAATTTTCTAGAATCAAGTATATGATTTTCTAGAATTAGACCCCTGAATATAACCTGAAGATCGGTTGAATGAGTGAATGTTCAGGAAAACGTCCGCACAAACTGAATGAATAACATAGATCACCCCATGAGATTGAACCCACTGAACGACCTGAAAATGAGGTGAAAGGGTGAAATTTCAGGCCTTTTCAGTTCGAAATATCCTGAATATAGCCCAGTTTCAGAAATTTCTAGAATTCATGCCTAGATTTCTAGACACTTGCAATCGAGTTTGGGGCGATCGAACGCGCAAATCTATCTGAATTCAGAGCGAAGTCTGGTTGACTTGAGGATAGAGGTGTCTACACCTAGTTAATTCTCAATTACGTCATTTATTGATTGCAAGAGCTCTGCCCTGCTGAAGGGTTTGCGGAGGACATGAACATTTGGATTTGAAACCTTTGCGGCGATGTCCTTTTGAGAATATTCAAAAGCGGTTGTAAAGAGCACATTGGTGTTAGAAGAAATAGCCTGGATTTCTTTGAATGTTTGAAAGCCGTCCATATCCGGCATTCTTATGTCCAAAACTACGATGCCAAACTCTTTCTTTTCATTTTGTGCCTTTTCAATTGTGCGGATGCAATCTCTGCCGCCACTGCAAAGAGTCACTTCAAAACCTCTTTTGTCAAGAACATCTTTTATTGCAGTCCTGATGTCTGGCTCATCGTCTACGATTATTGCCCTCTTTATCTTTGTAGGGAAACCCTTTGATATAGATTTGAGAACTTCTGGGATGGCCGCCGCGTCAATAAAGCCAATAACGATAAGAGTCAGGTCATTGTCGAGCGGCTGCATTAGCATGTCCATCGCGTTATACTGCGCGTGGATGCTAGAACTGCCTGTCTTGTCCTTGTTGGCATTGAAGGCGCCCTTTGCAATGTTGATCCTGGTCGCAGTCTTGGCTATGTCTTCAGTCGACATTTTGCGGATCGAGCTCGAAGGGCTGTTTTTCGAGGCCTTGGCAACAACGTTCGCGAATTTGTCGATCACCATGGCAAGGTCTATTGACTCATGCGCTGCCATAATTGCCCTGCATGACTGCTCGTAGTTGCCCGGCATTAGTGTAGAATAACTACATTAAATTCATGCTAATAAATTGATTGTTGGTATAAATTGTGAAAAGACTATTCCGAGTCGGAGATTATTGGGAGAGGTTTTCTGCACTGTCGCTGCTTTCAGAAGCATCGGTTGCACTTTGCTCACTGGAACTTTCCTCGGTGCCGGGTTCGTCACTATCTTCTGACGATTCGCCGGTTCCACTTTCAGATTGCTGTTCTGTTTGTCCATTGCTTGTTTCTGACGAGGATTCGCCGCTGCCTTCAGAAGTTTGCTGTGTTTCCTCAAAGCTCTGACTGTCCTCGGATTGCTCCGTGCTCGTGCTGTTTGTGTCATTTACAGTTTCTTCGCCGGTTTCATCAGACGTCTGGTTTCCAGCGCTCTGCGATTCTTCGGTTTCTGCACTTGTACTGTTCGCGCTTGAACCGCTGTCTTCCTCTGACACTGCTCCAGGCACATCGCTTGCGTCATCTTGAAGTACGCTCTGCTCTTCTGGTGTTTCTACTGGTTCTGCTCCGCCTGTTGCGAAGGCAGATGTCATATGGTTGTTTGTGTAATCCACATCATCAGTCGTAGTTGATATGTCCGCTGTCCATTTGTTTTCTTTTCCGGATTCTCTAGCAAATGTATCAATAGTGATTACAGATTCCTGATGCGCTTCCAATGTGCCAAGAGTGCATTCGATGATTCCCCTGCTCCGATTTTCGCATCGATCGTCGTTGATTGAGTTTATTTTGTAAAGTGGCATAAGGTAGAACGCCGTGAGCTTTACTCCGGCTGCCCTGTCCGGGCCATTATTACCGGCGGCAATTTGGAAAAGGGTGCGTCCGTCTTCTGTTGCCTCGACTTCTATATTTGTATAGGTGTCGCTCGCAAAACCCGACTGCGCAGATTCGATAAGCAATCCGTCTCTTTCTGCTCTTAGCTCGTCTATCTGAGCCTGTAAGTCTTCGTCTCTATTCTGGAGATCAAAGATTGCGGCCCAGAGCGCGCTGAAGGGGTTTTGGGAATCGTCACCCAAAGCGGGCGGCAGTTGTGTAAGAACGCCTCCTGCCAGGAGGGCAAGCATAATGAAGGCTATCGTTCGCGCTGAGCGCATAGGGGCTATATATGGCATGCCTTATTTAAATCTATGTTTAAATCTATGCGGCAATATTGCCTATAAATCTGCATTGGAATGCACCTTGAGACTTGCACTCGACCTCTGAAAATCGCCAAATGCCTCCATATGAGAGGGAAGATGCTTCGGTAAGGGCACCTACCATAAAGTCGTCCACAGGCGCTCCCTCTTTGGCTTTCAGATCGGACCATATCGAATCATGCCAAACTATCTCTACGAAGTTGTTGTTATTCGAGTTTATGTCGAACTTTCCCCAACCCTTCAGTCTGAGCAGCGAAAGAAATGAATCGATAAAGTTTTTTCTCGTCTTTTCGGCCATGCTGTTTACCAAATCCTTTGTCTCGCGAGCATAGCTTTTGCCCCATTCGTAAAAGAACGCATGTACCTCTGACCCGACTATTGATTCAGTATATTTATAGAGATTAAGGAGCAATATCGAGGGCATGGCCAAGACCCTTTTCTGGTCCGGATCAAAGACCATGCCGTTACTTTCGACCAGAGACATCATATAGTCTTTGAAATTTACGGATTCAGAGCCTAACTTGTCTGCCAACAAATCGGTTCTCTCAGAATTTGAGACAAGCTTCCACAGCTTAGCGACCCCGACCTTGCGGCTTGCAATGATCCCGTCAACGCTGAGCATAGAGAGATATTTTGACATGGCGCCTTGGGTGATGCCGACAAGCTCCGCTATCTTGGCACCTGTTATTCCGTTTGGCTGTTCCGTGAGAATGGCGACAACTTCTTGCTTTATTGTCTCGTAGTCCTGCCAACGGTGGCGGGGCCCCTTCTCATTCGTCCGGCTCTGCACTAATGTAGTATAATTAAATCTACATTTAAATTTATTTAGCTTGCACCGTCAAGTTTTCATTAAGATTTACCACGAGTTGGCGTGGCTGAGTGGTATTGCCATTATTTACTGGAGGCTGCGTAGTGCTCTGCGGCGCGGAAACTGCCACAGCGGTAGCCCCCGCCGCGATTGCGATAATGATACCTGCAACTATCGCAATCCTAGCTCCTCTTGACACAATCTTCCATGACATTAAACTCTATTTAAGAATGACGATAGTATTTGGATGCAGCATGATTTACGATGATTCTCTACAAAGATAAAAAAGAGTAATGGGACTAGACCTGATTTTACAGGCCTAAGTCGATCGTCCACGTGATTGTCAGCTGGTCGCCGTTTGCCAAGTTTACCGAAGCGAATGTATTTTCAGCCATCATTATTGGCCCAGAGTTTGCTGTAAATAGTCCAGCCTTCTGAACGGCAGTTAACGAACCCGTTGCAGTGAATGTCTTGGAGATTGTCCAATTGTCCGTGCCTACTGTGTGGCTGTAAGCGCCTAATGCCCTTTGCAGACCGAAGGTAGTTATTTCG
>DASYSB010000018.1:0-25068 GCA_036003785.1 Nitrososphaera sp. | reverse complement strand
CAGCCAGTACCAAGTAAAGTAAAATTCAGCGCAACCGAACCCATTTTCCTATTCTTTTGGAATCTCTCCTCAGAAATAATTCATGCTTAAAGCTTCGTCAATCAGTAAATAGTTCTTGATGCAGCCTGAAGCATGTCAGAAGAAACAAACGATCCGATGAGTCCTGAAAAGTTAAAGCGGCACGAGCCAACAGCGGTCAAGCGCGACCCGTCTGATCAGGAAATAGTCTCCCAGGGCGAAACAGGAGGAAACCCTGAAGAGGCCCGCGAGATAGCAAGAAAGAAGGGAATGGCAAAGGGGACGGCTGGCGCTGCTCCAACAGGCGACGAGTTCGAGCAAGGCGCTGCTGGAACAAACAAGTAGGCGTACCCGCTTCCTTCCTTATTTTTCTGTTTAACTAACCGGAACCGTAACAGCTAGCGCTCTATCGCAAACTTGCTCGTGTTCTTGCGCACAAGCGGGATTATCTTGTTCATGATGAGATTGTGCACGTTTTCTGCATCGATTTCAAACGACAACAGTAGCACGTAGGACAGGCGGCTGTTTTCATCCGCTATTGGGATCGTCGCCCTGATTATCTTGGCATAGTGCGACATCGCATAATTGATCCTGCCAAGCAAGTACTCCCACCGAAGGCGAGTATATTGGCGAGTCGCAGCGGTAATTGCGTACTGCGCCCTCTCCTCTGGGGTCAGCAGGGCTTTGAGACCCTTTCTCTGTGACGTTGCTACGAGCTTGCCATCCTCGTCTGCAATGGCGGCAAACCTTATCGACTTGTCAAGTACAATTACCTTGTCACAAAACTCTTGAAAGAATGGTTTCATTCAACCACTCTCCAAGGGTAGGGTATATTTGATTTTCGTACAAGCAAATACTTATATGAGTTACAGGAAGGATTTTGTCTGATTTGTCTACTCAGGAAGTCGAAACGCTGGAAGACCGCAGGAACTCGCTTTTGAATAGGCGCGAGGTAAAGGCGCTTTTCAGGGGAGCTGCGGGCAAGATCAGGAGGACAGAGGCGGCCGAAAAGATAGCAAGCCAGCTAAATGTCGATAAAAAACAAGTTATTCCTGTTAATCTTGTATGCAGGACCGGTATGACTGACGTTCACGCCGTTTTCTATGTATATGACGACGAAAAGGAAGCTGCAAAACATCTGCCTCGTTACAGGCTGCTAAGGACGCTACCAAAGGAAGAGAGGAAAAAGATACTTGACGAAGAAAAGGCTGCGAGGCTTAAGGCCAAACAAGAGGCAGCTGCTTCAAAAGGTAGCTCGCCTGCTGGAGGTGCCAAGAAGTAATGGCTGACAAAAAGGCTCCAGCCAAGGGAGAGGTCGCAGTATACAAGTTCTACAAGATTTCTGGCGACAAGGTGACGAGGAGCAGGCGCGACTGCCCCCGCTGCGGCAAGGGCACATTCATGGCCGAACACAAAGACAGGTTCACGTGCGGCAAATGCGGCTTTACCGAATTTACGCACAAGGAAACGGCAAAGAAGGGAAAGAAATAGCCACTATTTCGAGATTTCTTTAATCTCCTTTTTGATCGCATGCGCAACTGAGGGGGATAGCACCGGGTAAAATGACTCGATGTAGCGCCGGCTTTTTGCAAGACGAGCGATATTGCCAGAGCCGACAACGTCAACATATCCCTTCAAGAATTCATTTGTTATTGCAGCTGCCCTGTCTCTATTGCTAATGCCTTTTAGCCCCCAGCTAATAAATTGCGCAAGGTCCCATACCGGGTCGCCATCTTGAAATAGAAACTGGTCTACATCCGTAAAATATAGATCACCCCCATTGACAATTACGTTTTTGGGCTTGATATTGCCGAGACACGATCCGGCGCTGTGTATTTTTGCAATTTGAGCGCCTGCTTTTCTGAGTAGGTTGACGTCGCCTTTGCCCCTGATGAAATTTCTTATCATGCCGGCGAGTGTCTCACCTTCGATAAACTGCGTGACGAAAAGCTTCCTGTCAAGGACTACTGCGTCAATGGTTGGTGTGCGTAGGCCTAGGCTTCTAATGTACCGAATGGCTTTGTATTCGGAGCCAAGCCGTAAGAGCGGGTCAATCCTGAACCTTTTCACCGGTGCAGTCCACAGGCTCAACGCGGCCCATTTCACCGCCTTTGTCTTTGCAAGTTCCTTTACTGCAATCTTACGTCCATCATCTAGCACGTAAAGCACTGTCCTACTGTTAACATTGCCAAGGCGCTTTTTCCTTGTCACCGAATAACCAAGGTCGTCCAGCCAATCTTTGCTGTCGACTATTAGCCTGCCTTCAGTCAGGCTCCAATATGCCCTTCTTGGGTGCGCCATGAACTCAGGCAATTCTACTGATTTGCCCTTGCGCCTTACCTTGGACTCAGCTTCAATGACAGCAAGGTGCATGATTTTGCGCCCTGCATAGGTGTGTATCAGGTACGAGCTGAACTCTTGCAGTCTCTTTGCCAGCTTGAGGCGTGTCTTGTCCCCTTTTACAAATATTTTCTTGTCAGAGATCTTCAATAGACCGTTTTGCCTCAGAGCAAAAAGTTCGTTGTCTTTTGTGACAATGTCCGCCAGCGCCCTGCGGTAGCCTTTAAGCGCGAATTCTAGGTTGCGATTGTTCACGGCGTAGGTCTTGTAGTAGCTATACGCCGCGCCCGGGTAAAGCGATTTTCTGCGCTTTATCTTGGAAAATGCAACATATTCCAATGGGAATGTGATTTCAGTGCTAAGCACGCCGGTTGAGGCCACAATGTCTTGCACCTCTTCCATAATTACGCGCCGCTTGTAATCCTGCTCAACAGAGGCAAGAAATTCTGCGTTGACAATGGGATCGTAGATGTGGAGAAGGCGGCCGACGACAAACTCGCCAAGAAGAGCGCTTTTTGCATCACGCTCAAGCACCTTGCGGTCAACCGCAAGTGCGGCCACCTTCATGCCCAATTCATTGAAATATGCGTACTTGACCGCGTATGGATAGCCCTCGAGGACAACCAACACATCGACATCGCTGTCTGGCCGGGCATAGCCTGCCACCCTGGAACCGTAGAGGCATGCAGCGACAACCGAGCGCCCCTTTGCCACTCTGACGACGCATTTCTTGATAACTTCGAGTTCTTGCGGCGAAACGCTAGACATAGCCAGTTCTTTTCTTTCTCAGCTTTACACTTTCAAACTCGCCTAATTTGTCCTTTACAGCCTGATCCACTTGCAGGCTTGCCATCGCTTCAATAGGGATTTTTATTACATTTGTTTCAATAGGCACCTTTGTAGTCGGCAAACCCTTGTCCATCCACATCTTGATCACCTTGTCTTCCAACTTTAGATCCCTGAAACCCTCCGGGAAGTGTGTGGTGATGTGCTTTATCAAGGTAGAATCAGACTTGAACACGGCGCGCTCTTCAAGCAACCTGCCGGCATCGGCGTACGTACCTTCAAAGAGGGTGCCGGACACCTCGTCGGATATCACATTCATCTTTACTATCCTACTTACAAGCTCTAGGTAATGCATGAATTCGTGCGCGAGAATCGCATGAATTGTGCCCTTGAGGCCATACGCTATAAGCGGCGCGGTTATCTGAACGACGACCCGAAGAAGGTTGTCATCGCCCACCACTGGTATCGTCCTTGCAAACAGTATTCCCATCTGAGTAAACTCTACTGCCGATGTTGAAACGACGAGGTTTGGCTCGACGTAATAGTACGGATATTTCAAACCGGAGGCCTCTTCGACCCGTTTGATGCCCTCAGTTACAAGAGGAAATCTTTTGATAACAAGGTCGTAGACCCTTTGCGGGATCTGACCAGCCTTGTATGCTTCATGGACCTTGTATACCGGGTCGAAGCTGCTCATCTCTTGCTGCTGAGATTGCTCCAGTGAAACAAAAATGTTACTAAAGTTCAACATCCAGTATGTCAAACGCGATGCATTCGCACTTGGCACCAAGGATTTTTGAAATGTTTGGCTTCATGTACTCTTCGCCGCCCACAAACTGCTTTATCATCAGGCCGCCGTCTGCCACTATAGTGAGCGCAAACTGTTTCGCATCGATCCTGCGGACTCGAGCGGAATGAATCTTTCTTGTCGCTGTTTTCGACCTGCTCCGGAAGCTTACTTCTTCACCAGCAAGTGAATTGAGCTTTTTCATGTCGTCGTCGCCCACCTCTATTTCGCATTTTGCATGAATCTTTGTCTCTACCTTAAAGCGTGGCTGGGGTCCTGGTTCGTCTTCGGTCACCGACAGCACCGCTACGACGCCATCGCCTCTGATCCTAATCTTTTTCGGCTTTCTTTTCTTGGGGTTATAGACGCGAACGTAAAATGGCCTGCCGCTTCCAAGCACTAAACTACTTTGGTCCTCGCTCCCAATCCACGAAAATTTTGGCACTTGCCCTCCGGTCATTTCTACAAGACCTTTTGCAACGACACCTTCAATGCTGTTATAACCAGACAGGCCCGAATAACTGCAAGAGTTGCAGCCCCTGCCCTCGCAACCTGGACATTTGTTCTGCTTTTGCGGCACGCCTCTGGACTTTTTGACGTACCGGCCAAACAGCGCGAGCGGCCTTGACTTCACTGCCACGTCAACATTGTTTTCCTTGTCTATGGCCAGACCTATCGTGATGTCGGGCTTCATGTACTCCACTTTTTTGCCTGCCAACCGGGCAAGCCGCATACCAAGCTCTTTCGTTAGCTGATTCTTGACACTCTCTCTGCCGCGAATTTTAAGGCGTGCCCTCATTGCATCTTCACGTTCGTAAATTTGAGTGGGCAGTGTGGCCCCGATGAGGAACGTTTGAAACTCATATCCCTTGACAGCATCCGTCACTCTGTCTGCTATCGAGTCAAGGCTGTCCATCAAACCTCGGCATATGAAGCAATGTTTTTCAGGCTTTGTCCGGCGGCCAGCATGTCTTTCATAACATCGTTCGCAGAGTTTGTATTGCTTTAACAAGATGGCCTGAGCATCAGCCAAGATTGCCGCCGCCAAGTCTTCTGAACAAGTCGCCCAGTCCTCCCCTTCCCTTATTGTGTTTAATGATATCTTTGGAAGTGTTATACTGTTTTATCATCTCTTTGATGTCGCCTTCTGCCAGGCCGCACCCTCTTGCGATGCGTTTTCTCCTGGACTCGTTGATGACATCTGGGTCCTTCTTTTCATCCTTTGTCATCGACTGAATGATAAAACGCCACCTCTCCATCTTTACTTGCATCTCTTCAACTTTGTCTTCTTTGACCATCCCGGACATTCCTAGGTTTTCTATAATGTTTCTAAATCCCATCTTGCTCGCCGAGTCCATTTGGGAGTAAAAGTCTTCAATAGTCATCTTGCCCTTTGTTATGCGCTTTACCTGATCCTCATCAGCCTGAAGCTCAAGTCCCTTTGCCATCTCTAAAAGCGCCTTAATGTCGCCCATGCCAAGCAGCCTGCCGACAAACCGGGTCGGTGAAAACTGCTCAAGGTCGTCGATGCGCTCGCCCGTGCCGATAAACATCACCTTTGCGCCTGTTGCAGCCGATGCGGCAAGCGCGCCACCACCCTTTGCAGTCCCATCAAGCTTTGTAAGCACGATGCCTCCCACAGGAGCGGCCTTGTGGAAAGCCTCTGCCTGCTTGAATGCCCCCTGACCAATAGTTCCATCAATTATGAGAAGCACAAGATCTGGGGTTGCTACTTTGTACATTTCCGTCATTTCCTGCAGCAGCCCCTCTTCCTCCTTGTGCCTTCCGGCGGTGTCTACGATAATAACATCAAGACTCTGATCTTTGAAATGCGCTAGGCCGTGTTTGGCTATTGTTACTGCGTCTTTGTTTTCCTCGTCGCCGTAGACTTCGACGTTTATCTTGCTGCAGTTCATCTTTAATTGCGTAAGTGCCCCGGGGCGCCACGTATCTGCCCCGACGACTCCGACTCGGTAACCATGTTTCATGAGCCACCTTGCCAGCTTGGCTGTCACCGTGGTCTTGCCGCTTCCCTGAATGCCCAGCATAAGGACTACGTTTTGCTTGCCAGGATTGAAGAACGAGGTCGCTAAAGCGCGCTCATCCTCCTTTGCCTTGTCTATTGTCTGAATTACTTCGCCCGAGTAGCCCAGCATCTTGGCAAGCTCGCCATACAGAATAGTGACAATGTGATCCTTCCTTGAAAGGCCCTTTGGAGGTTGCTCCTTGAGCGCCCTATCCTTGAGGTTCTGAGTTATGGAGAGCACCAGCCGCACGTTAACATCTGACCCCAGTAGCGCCCGCTGGACATCCTTACAGAGCGAGTCGATGAGTTCTTCGTTGATGTCAGATGCCCCCACTATTTTCTTCAGGGCTCCCCGGAGGCCTTCGCGGAGGTTGTCAAACATTTACTTCTCTACTAATGACACTTCCCGTATTTCAAATATTCCCCGCTGGCCGTCCCATTGCGTGCTGGCCGCATTTATCCGGAGTTTCTTGCGAAATAGAGGGCAGTCGATGACAAGCGTCTCGGCCTCGCCGCCCTCAAATGTCAGGTTAAAGCCATACTTTTTAGCAAGTGCAGCCAGCTTGTCCAATGCGTCTTTGTCGATCAGCTTGCCTAGCCACTCCTTACCTAGCCCCATGGCCGACACGGCCACAATAATGATGGAAAAGCCATACTCGACGAGCTCGTTCATATATTTTTGCGGCTCTACGTTCCAGAGCGGCGCGATTGCAGCGAGCTTATGCCTCGAGCAAATCTCTTCAAAGGCCCGCTTCTGGTAGTTGCTCGAAATCCCGCCGTAGACTACGCCTTCAATTCCGTAAAGAGACATTGCCTGTAAAATTGTCTTTTCAAGCGCCATTATTTCATCTTCTTTCCTCCTTCCGTTCACCGTAAAGCGGATCAGTGGAATCTGCATCGCGTCCGCAAGGTAATCGGTGACCCAGCTATTTGGGTAATGGAAAAGCGGGCTGTCGTCAGCAACCGCGTGCATTGTGATTAGACAAACCGCCCGATGTCCCATTCCTATCGCACGATATATCGCAAATGTACTGTCCTTACCACCAGAATAAAGCGCTGCCAGCTTCACAGACGAATTGCTAAGCGCGTTCAATATTAAGTGTGATTAGCGACTAATTCTTTATATCACCAGCAGAGTAACCTCAATTTGCCATTGGACGTACTGCTAGAGGTAAGAAACCTCAGAAAATATTTTCCAATCAAGAAAAGTTTCCGCCAGCTCTTGCAACGATCTAGCCCGGATGTCGTCAAGGCGGTGGATGATGTCAGCTTTACGCTTGAAAGAGGCAAAGTGCTCGTGCTTGCCGGCGGATCCGGATCTGGCAAGACCACAGTCGCAAGACTTGTCATGCGGGCAACAGATCCTGATAGTGGCTCGATAATATTTGAAGGAAAAGATGTGACGAAATACACGGGCAGCCAACTAAAGGAATTCCGCACGGCAGTGCACATGGTGTACCAAGATCCTTACACTTCGCTCAACCCGCGCATGAAGATAATGGACATCGTCATGGAGCCGCTCAATATCCATGACAAAGCAAGCTCAAAGGAACAAAAAATGGGAAAGGTTCTATCCGCACTCCGCGACGTCAGGCTCGAGCCGGCAGAAGATATTGCTGGAAGGCTTCCTCATATGCTGTCAGGCGGTCAGAGGCAGAGGATTGCGATAGCAAGGGCGCTTGTTCTGCGGCCGCGGCTGATTGTTGCAGATGAGCCGGTATCAATGCTCGACGTATCAGTCAGGGGTGAAATATTGGAGCTGATACAAAGCCTAAAAGCCAAGTTCGACATTTCTTATATCTACATAACGCACGATCTGTCGACCGCGCGGTATGTCGGCGACGACCTGGCAGTGATGAATGCCGGCAAGATAGTCGAGATGGGCCCTATAGACAGAGTTCTTTCCGACCCATGCCACCCGTATACCAAGGCCCTGATAAGCGCGATACCTGAGCCGCCAATTGCATAAAATAATCGGTTTCAATGAAAAATATATTAGTAATCAGTAATCCCCCATTAGGTGTGCAAAAAGCACCAGTTTTAGCTTCCGGTATAATCGTCATGCTTTTGTGTACTTTTACTGCATTTGCAAATACAGCCTTTTCCCAGTCCGGGGAAAAGGGTCCATACATTGACCAGGCGACCTTCATCTGGAGGGAAGACGAGAACCTCGCGCTTGAAGAGGTTCGGTCAGGCGACCTTGACATGTATCTTTTCAGGATCCCCCTTGAAGCGGCTGACGACGCAAAGAGCGATGCCCGGCTAAACGTGTATGATAGGACAGCCGGCTCGATGGGGCTTTTCATAAACCCAGCGCCAGCAAAAGACGGTAACACTATTAACCCGTTCGCGTCCCGAGAAATCAGGTACGCGCTCAACTATCTGATAGACCGAGAATTCATGGTTAATGAGATATTGAAGGGCTATGGGAGCCCACTTGTAGACCCATTTGGCATCTATTCTCCGGAATACCTGAACGTAATCGAGGTAGTAGAGTCCTTTGGATTCAGGTACAACCCAGCGCTTGCAGAAAGTATGATCTCCAAAGCCATGATTGACGCCGGGGCGGCGAAGGGGAACAACAAGTGGATGTTCAACGACAACCCAGTCGTGGTCAAGATCCTGATAAGGCAGGACGACGCGCCAAGGAAATCAATGGGCGAGATAATTGCTTCTGAGCTTGAGAAGATCGGCTTTACAGTCCAGAAAGAGTACGGCGACTTGAACAAGGCAAACACCGTGGTCTATGGCTCTGATCCGCAGGATTTGCAGTGGCACATCTATACTGAAGGCTTTGCGGGTACTGCGGTATTCGTGAAATACAACCCGATAATCCCCGCCCAGATGTACGGGCCATGGCTCAGCAGGATGCCGGGGGCGCTGAACCCTGCCTACTGGTCATACCAAAATACCACTTTGGACAAAATCACGCAGCGGATAGCGCTTTTCAACTTCACATCCGAGGAGGAAAGAAACGGGCTTGTACGGGACGCAGTAAAGATGGGTATACAGGAATCTGTCAGGATTTTCGTTGCGCAAAAGACAGATCCGTTTGTCGCATCTTCAAATATAAGCGGCCTGGTGAACGACTTTGGCGCGGGGATAACGAGCAAGTATTCGCTGCTTAATGCAAGGTCTGCCGACGGCAGCACCTCGCTTGACGTCGGTGTCAAGCAGATTCACCAAGGGTCCTGGAACTCGATAGCAGGTCTGCAGGATACATACAGCAAGGACATCTACTATGCAGTGGCAGACCTAGACACGTTCAGAGATCCTTACACCGGAGAGATAATCCCATTCAGGAGCGAGTGGACAGATGTTTCGACTAAAGGCCCGTTGGGCATGCTTGATGTGCCGTCAGACGCGCAAATGTGGGACCCGGCGTCGCAGAAGTGGAAGCCCATGGGCGAAGGCGTCAAGGCGATAAGCAAGGTCACCTTCAAACCTCTCTATTCAAACTGGCACCATGGGATATCAATGGACATGGCCGACATGATGTATTCCGATTACTTTTCATCAGAATGGGGGACTGACTTGGGTGCAGGAGACCTGACGGTTGACCCCGAATACACACCGCAGGTAAGCGAGGGACTAAAGCTTGCCAAGGGCGCTAGGTATGTAGCCCCTGACCAAATTGAAGTGTATATGGACATCTGGCACTATGACGAAAAAGAGATTGCTGACTCTGGAGCTTTCTTTCCGCTGGAGCCTTGGGAAATAACGGCCGCGTCTGAAAGGCTGGTCACGGCCGGCAAGCTTGTATATTCTCGGAGCGAAGAAGCAGTCAAGGGCGTCGGCTGGTACGACCCCATAGTGCCCGATCACGCCAAGATGATAAAAGAAGAGCTCCAACGGATGAAGAATGAGAATTTTGTGCCACCTGCTCTGAAAGATGTCGTGAGCATTGACGATGCGATCAAGCGTTACGACGCGAGCATCAAGTGGATCGAAGATCACAACCACGCGGTGATAAGCAACGGCGCGTTCTACCTTGACAGCGTCAACCTTGCAGGCGGGGCAATAACCATCAAGGCATTCAGAGATCAATCCTATCCATTTGAAGTGGGCCACTGGTCCAAATACGAGACTCCTCGGTTGGCAAATATTGGCAGAGTAGATGTCCCACGATCAATAGTGATAGGGCAGCCCGCGACCATGGCTGTAGATATTCAAGTTGCAAGCCAGCCAAGCAGCGACGCCAAGGTAAATTATTTTGTCTCAAATAAGGCCGGCAGCGTTGTGGTCAAGGGAGAGGCCTCTCCCAAAGGGACAGGACAGTACAAGATTGACCTGACGGGAGAAGAAACGTCCAAGCTTTCATCTGGGCCCAACCAGCTAAAGATATTCGCAAGCAGCTTTGAAGCGCTGCGTCCGGACATTTCAACAAGTACGATTCTTGCCACCACATCGGCTGGCAGCAACCAGACTCAAAGTAACCAGACTGGCGGCGGTCCAGCTCAGGGCACACCGAACTCTGGCTGCCTTATCGCCACAGCGGCCTTTGGGTCAGAGCTGACGCCTCAGGTGCAGTACCTGCGGAACTTTAGGGAGAATTACATTCTGTCGACCGTAGCAGGCTCAGCGTTCATGAACACCTTCAATTCCATCTACTACTCATTCAGCCCCCAGGTTGCGGACTATGAAAGAGGGCAGCCTTGGTTGCAGACTATGGTGAAGGCTGGACTGTACCCATTGTTTGGAATACTGAACATTGCGGAGCGAACCCATTTTGCTGCAAGTGGAGGCGAGGCGGGAGCTATCGGTTCAGGAGCAGTCGCAAGCGTGTTGATAGGAGCAGTCTACCTTTGGCCCGCCACGATTTCGATGAGCCTGCAGAGTAGATTCGGCACGGTAACCAAGATAGCACTCCTAGTGCTTTCACTTGCTATGTTGGTCACGGTTGCAGGACTAATTGCAGGCAACATGCTAGTCCTGATGGCAAGTACCGCACTTTTTGTAGTATCACTTGCAAGCATTTCGGCAATGGCTGCCGGCAGGTTGGTCAGGGCCGTCTACGGGAAACTTAGCACCGGCAGATATTAATAGAAAATAGTTCTATGTGAAGCGGATCGAATTGGGGGGCTTTGGCCGCTTTCTAATCAAGCGCTCAGTAAACATGGTTATCGTCCTCTTTGCCACGCTTGTACTCACTATAGCGCTGCTAGGTCCCACAATGGACAAGATACTGCTTGAAGCGATAAGATTCTACGTTTCCGAAGAAGTGAACCAAAGCAACATCAAGTTCTCGACCCCACAAGAGCGGGAAACATTTATCAAGAATAGAATCGACCTGCAGGTCAGGAATATCGGCCTTGACGAGCCATGGTATGCGCCAAAGCGTTTTACAAACACCGTCCTGAAAGTGATGGTTCTTGACCTTGGTAAGTCCAACTATCTGACAAGCGAAAGTGGTTCGTCAAGTGTGCGCGACATTATCCTTGAAAAAATGCCTAAGACAATACTTCTCTTTACCACCTCAACCCTAATAGTCACCGTTATCGGCATCTACCTTGGCGCGTTTGTGGCCAACAGGGCTGGCTCGATATGGGATAGGTTCAACTCCGCATTTGCAGTTTTCAGCGGCAGCTTTCCGACATGGTGGGTTGGCATGCTCATGATATTTGCGTTTGCGTTTACCTATCACATTTTCCCGGCACGCGCAACCCCGCTCACTCCGCCGTCAGATCCAGGATACGCGCTTGACCTTCTTTACCACATGTTTCTGCCGTTGATAACAATAGTGCTTGTCAGCTTCGGGTCATGGGCATATACTGTTAGGTATTTCGTGGTAGGAATCCTTGGCGAAGATTATATCGCGGCAAAGAGAGCTGTAGGTATATCGGAAAATAAAATTCTTTATTCTCATGCTCTGAAAAATGCCGCGCCCCCTATCATAACGGTCATCGCGCTGAGCCTTGCCGGCTCATTTGGTGGTGCAATAACAATTGAGGCAGTATTTGGCTGGCCAGGCATGGGAAGCCTGTACTATCAGGCAATAGGTTTTCTTGACATCCCGATTATTATCGGGTTGACCTACATATCGACGCTCATTTTTGTAATCACGGTATTTCTCACAGACATCGTTTATGCATATTTTGATCCGAGGGTGAAGGTCGCATAACCACGGCAGCTGAAGTCATTTCACGTTCAGAAATACTCAAGGAGTTCAGGCGTTCCAAGAGTGGCCTTGCCGGCCTGGGGATACTGCTAGGCCTTATACTGATGACAATTTACGCAGCTGTTGCGGTGCCTTTGGAATCCTACAGGCAGTGGAACAATCCCAACTTTTGGATCGACGCCCCAAAGGCTGCTGCGCCGGCATGGATAAACTTGCTCGGCGCAAAGATGCCTGAGCACATTGTCATGACGACCAAGGACGCGGCGGTTTCAAGCTATACGGAGGGTGCGATGCACACGGTGACACATTCATACACCGTGAACTTCAACTATGATTCGTTCCCCAGCGACTTCATGATGCTATACTCTGCAAGGTATGGAAGCACACAGCCAGCGCTTCAAATAGATGTGCTCCGACCAGACGGCAAAGAATTCAGGATCTACTTTGCTTCCCTTCCTTCATCACAGCAGGGTAGCAATGAATTTTCTTCAAGAGTATTTTCTACAGACAGGCTTATCGCTGACAACCTGCGCAACTATTTGGGCGATTTTGTCTACAAGCAGGATGCATCAAGGCCGCAGGTAATGGTATTCTCAGACTCTACGGAAGACAAGGTACTGAAAGGCGCATACGTCTTTCGCGAAACATTCTACCTCTTTGATCCAAACGACTCAGTGATTAATTCTGGATTCATAAATGGCGGTGAGGTCTATGGGCTCATGGGCACGGATGAGCTGCGCCGAGATCTGGCCATTGGTATTTTGTGGGGCGCTCCTGTAGCACTCTTCATAGGTCTTACTGTTTCAATAGCCGGCGTGATTATTGGTTTAGTATACGGCGTCGTCGCAGGTTACAAAGGAAACCGCACAGACGAAGGCCTGATGAGGATAAACGATTTGTTTTACTCATTACCCCCACTTCCATTGCTGATCATATTGTCAATAACTATCGGCAAAAGCATATTTCTGATCACTGGTTTCCTTGTAATTTTTGGGTGGGTGGGCATGGCGAAAATAAGCAGAAGCATTGCGCTCCAGCTGAAGAACCTCCAATACGTTGAAGCCGCGAAACTCATGGGCCAGTCCGACAGGAACATAATATTCAAACACATAATACCACAGCTGCTTCCTTTGACGTTTGCCAGCATTGCCATTTCTGTTCCCGGAGCAATCTTGGGTGAAGCTGCGCTTTCGTTCTTGGGGCTTGGAGACCCGTCTATTCCTACATGGGGTCAGATCTTGCACGACGCAAATTCTGCTGGCGCAGCGTCCC
This sequence comes from Nitrososphaera sp., assembly GCA_036003785.1. Taxonomy (GTDB): domain Archaea; phylum Thermoproteota; class Nitrososphaeria; order Nitrososphaerales; family Nitrososphaeraceae; genus Nitrososphaera. The sequence continues at coordinate 11,721 of DASYSB010000018.1, read as the reverse complement.
GCGGACTCTGGTGGTGGATAGCGCCCCCAGGTCTTATGATAGCGATAACAGGGCTGGCGTTCGTGTTAATTGGTAACGCACTTGACGCCATCGTCAACCCACGATCAAGAAGAATGTAACGGATGCCTCAGGACTCATAATCTTCATCAGCCAGAATGATCAGCCGGCTCTTCCTTCACCTCATCAGCATCCAGAAAATGATCTGTAGTTCTGTTGTATGAACTTTTAGCTCTTTACTCTGACTATCTTGATTCTCTCAAGGACCTTCCAGTACTCGACCTCGCGGCCCTGAATGTCGCCTTGCGCAAGTTTCTCCTTGATCTCGTCTTCCACTGAAGATGTCTCAAATGTCTCAAATGTCTCAAGGTCCATTATCTGAAGCGTGTCGCCCTGCTTTGAAATGATTTGGCCGCTGCGCTTGTCTATCAGCGGCACTTCAACCTTGGCTGACACCGGGCCGACGAATGGGTGCGGTCTGCCATCAAAGACTCCGACCGCTGTGATCCTTGCTTTGGCGGATCCGTGCTTGCCCGGCTTGCTGTGATCATACGAAACAATCCTGCACGGCTCGCCATCAACGACAATGTATGAACCAACCTTGAGTGCACCAAGATCCATCGGCTTGCTCATGAATCAAAGGCTAGAGAAAAAGAAGCATATTTAACGTTTCTGCTCACTTCGGCTTTGTGTAAAAAGTCTATTTTGTTAAAAAAGTATACACTTTGTTAAATAAGTAAATGAAAATCCAGCGTAGGTATTAGTTTCCAGATTCGTTTGTTACATATCCACTTTTGATTGCAAGGGCAGCGGTCACCCCAATAACGCTTGGAATCACCAGGGTTGAGAGCCTGTCCGAAGGCACGTTGTAAACGTCCCTGAGGCCGTAATTTCTCGTCATCCCGAATTGAAAGATGCTCTATCTGAGGTTGACAAGAATTGGGATGAATGTCAAGCATATTGCGCTGTAAAACCAGTCATCTGCGCGTATACGAGCAAAGCACCGGAAAAAAGCCTATAATACCGTCATAACCACCAAAGGTGGTAGTGCGATTATTTCAGGGCTGGCGATGCACGATTTGCCTAGTCCGGCAGGAAGCAACCCCATTTTTCATGGCCTTCACATTAAATATGACGGTAAATACTTATGCAGTGAGTGTCATCGGGGTCTAACAAAGCATAGGCATCTAATGTTACTTTTCAAAACATGATTCCTTATTTGCAGTTGGGGTGACAACAAGAAAAAGAACTTATATTAATTGGATTCGCATTCTAACTTGGACGTTGCAGACATGACTTCAAATGCACAATTTGTTTTGTATGGAGTACTTGGTGTAGGATTAATCTTTGCATTTGGATCTTCGTTGTATGTCAAAAGCGCTATACAGACGATTTCGGTTGGTGACCTGGGATGTGATACTTGCGGATCCTCTATTCAGTTTGATTCTATCATGGCAATTTCTCTCGGCCTAATTGGGAGTGTCTTAATTGCAATCTCCATCTACTATATCGGCTTAGAGAAAAACAAACGAAATATGATTTCTAAGAAATAGCCGAATGAATGCGATTTAACAGAAATCAATAGTTCAAGAAAATCAGCGTAGATTGTTTAGTGAATAAGGTAGCTGCAAAACTAGCCTTTATCTCACATCCTCACCATCCTCAGGTGGAAAGGTACCCCTTTCGGAAATTACATGATATTATTATCTTCTGTCTATGGACAAAAAGTTGATTTTTCATGCCCGTTATTCTTGTTAAGAAAGTAGGTTTTGTAAAGGACTTTTTTAACAAAATAGACTTTTTACACAAAGCCGAAGTGAGCTCACTTCAACTTTTCAAGGATTGAAAAGCTGACAAGGTTATTGAGCGCGATTCCCTTCCTCGCCACGTCGCGCCTAGTACGCTCGCAGTATTTCTGGTCCGTCTGGTGCGTCGCTTCGCCCTCTACTTCAAGTATGACCAGATTCTTCGAGTATGGGAAGGTGAACTTTGGTTGCTCGGTAGCTAGGAGTTGCATTTGCGCAAGGCTTGCCTTTTTTACTTTTTCACGCCGGGCAATCGCGTTTGCAAGGTCGCTTAACGCGGCGTCGCCGCTGCTGTATTTGGTAAAGTACAGCGAAACATAGTTGAGCTTGTTGCCGCTGCGTTCAAAGAGCGGGCTTGAAAAGCTGAACATGAAAGATAGTCTGTCCATGTTGTTTCTCTTGATGTCGTTAAGGATACATGTCATGTCACTGAAAGATGCAAGCGTGTAGTGATTGGCCTTGTTTGGAAAGTATGGGATGCTTTCGTCTGAAAATGTAGCGGTAACAAAGTAGATGTCGATGACATTGTCGCTCTTCTTCCAGTTTTGGATAAGAGAGCTAGACTGTTTCTCGTGTGGAGTACATACGTAACCCTGTACCCCCTCTCCGCCTATCCCCGCCAATCCTAAGAAAAGGTGATGAAGCCAGTATTTATCCTCTTAGGTAAGCGCCGTTTGCAACGTCTCTCCGCCTACATCGACGGTCCCATCCACCCGAGCCTTCTAAAGTAGAATACCATTAGCAGGGCAGAAATAGATGATATTACTAGAACAAATATCAGGGTTGTATAGGGCCCGAGCTGCTCCCAAGGTCCCGTCACTGTTCCACCCGGAATGTTGACGTTCATGCCGTAGAATCCAGCAATAACCGTAGCCGGGATTGACAGAGTGAATAATATCGTGAGCACCGCAAGTATCTTGTTAGTCTTTTCCTGGCTGAGCATGTAGTCGGTATCCTTGTAAATTTCCACAGTCTCTTTTGCTTCTTCAAGCGCTTCGTACACTTTTTCGATGTGGTCCATCACGTCTTTAAAGTAGAGTGACATGTCCTCCTTGGAAAAGCGCTGCACGTCTTTTGAAAGGTCGACCACTGTCCTTCGGAGTGGGATCACGATCCTGCGAAGTGTTGTTATCTCCCTCCGCAAAAGCGAAATCTGGCGCGGGATTGAAATCCGCTCATCAAACACGCTGTCCTCTATGTCGTCAATGTTGCCCACAACTTTCATCAGTATGTGAAGCAGATCGTCTACGAGAGTGTCGATTATCTTGTGGAGCAAGTACCCTGACGACTTGCCCATAATCACCTGCCGCTGCTTTTCGTCACTCTTGCACATGTTGAACAGTTCGTCAAGTGGCTTCAAATCGCCTTGGTGTATCGTCACAAGATAGTCGGCGCCCATGAAGACTGCAAGTTGGCTAAAGAGGAAGCCCTTCTCTTTGTCAGGTGTAGGAAAATGCAGGATGATAAAAATGTGATCCGCGTATCGGTCAATCTTGGGGATCTGGATCTTTGAGAGAGAGTCTTCGAGGTTGAGCCTCTGGAATGGGTACTTTTGCCCAAGCGCGCTCATGTCAGCAAAGCTAGGCTTTTGCAAATTTATCCACTGTACTCCATTGCTGCTTATTGTTTCAAGTCGTCTTTCTGTGTCAGACATGACTCTGCTTGCTTCGTTACAGCAGCTGCGGTTATAAAAAAGTGTGTCAGTCAGAATCTGGCCTTTAACTGCTGATAGTCTATTGCTTTCGAGCTATCTGCCGTTTGCCATTTTGCAGAGTCGGTGTGCCGTAGCCTCGACTTGTAGTACGGCATCAGCGAGTATCCTATCATTGTCGAGATGGCGCCGCGCGGATCCTTGGCCGCATTTTTTACCGTCTGCGCAAACGCCAAATGAGGCGGCAAGGAAATACCTAGCGGGAACACTTGGTTCTTTATCTGGTTGTGACCATTGACCGCCCTCATGACTTGTGACGCCATGTCCTGCATGCTCCCGGGCGGTTTGAAATAAACGATCGCGTCATCGTTGTAAGCAACATCAAGTCCCATTTCAAGGACCTTGCATTGAAGATAAAGATCGATCGCAATAGTATCTGACGGTATTTGGATTCGTCTGGCGGCCTCTGCATCGATGGCAAGCGCTCTGCCCATTACAGTGTATTGCGAAAGCCGTAACCTCCTTACAGACCTGAGCCAGTTTGAAATGAATACAGATGCCCTGCCGGCAATGCCGGCCGCTTGGACTGGGTGGGAGTTTGACGCACACAGGGCTATGTTTTCCAAAATTCTCGACGCAAGTTTCTCTGTGCACGACGGGTGCGGTATGGTATCTGCGTCATAAAGCACGATGACATCTCCCGTCGCATAATGAAAAATCTCATTCCACGCCTCGGCCGCTCCCCTCCTTACTCCGTGATGGAAAAGGATAATGTCAAGCGACGATCTCCGGGCAAAGTCGCTCACGAGGGCAGCTGTCCGGTCAGAAGAGTCATCGGAAATGATCACTTCGGAGATCGGGGGCCCTTGACCTTCAAGCGACCGAAGGAGGTTGACTATGTTTCGTTCTTCGTTGTAGGCCGGGATGCCCACAGTTATCCTGCGCATGACGCTTCTGGCTTTAGAATATTTTATGAATTTTGTGGTTGATTTCTCTTGCATGGAAAACATATATTCATAGGGCGGGCGCCAACCAGTAACAGCCCTTGCAGCAACTTCATCGTGAGAATGAGGAAAGATATCGGGAAATATTCGCGACGGCGAAACTGCACAAGGCCCATCTCGTACTACCTATATTTGTTTCAGACAAGCCCGGCAAGATAGAGTCGATGCCGGGCATGACCTTGACGCCAGTTGAGAAGATAGTCAAACATGTCCAGGAAATAGTTGACTGCGGCATCCCGTCTGTCATCGTCTTTGGCATACCAAAAAGTAGGGACCTAACCGGCCTGTCTGCTTCAGACAGGAAAGGGGTGGTGCAGCGGGCGGTTAATGCAATAAAATCCGGCTTCGGTAGCTCGATAAATGTCGTGACAGATGTTTGTGTCTGTCAATACAATTTGTCAGGACATTGCGGCATCGTCTCCAAGAACAAAGTCGACAATGATGCCACGCTGCGTGTGCTGACGGAAATTGCTGCAAGCCATGCGGAGGCCGGCGCTGACATAGTCGCGCCGTCGTCAATGATGGACGGCCAAGTTCGAGCAATCAAGCGCGCACTTGGCGACCGGGGCCTTAATGCAATGATACTTTCCTACTCTGCCAAGCATGCCTCATCGCTTTACAGTCCTTTTCGCTCGGCGGCATTTGCCAAAACAAGATCGCATTTGGACAAGTCCTCGTACCAGATATCATATGCAAATCCCCGGCAGGTGCTTTTGGAAATAGAGACTGACATCAACGAAGGCGCCGACATGGTAATGATAAAGCCGGCACTCGCATACCTCGACCTTGTCAGAATGGTAAAGGACAAGTTCAGCTGTCCTATCGCAGTGCAGAACGTCAGCGGCGAGTACGCCATGATAAAAGCAGCAACGATGAGCGGGCTGGTTGATGAGGAAGAATGGAAAGTCTGCTCAATCGCGTCAATAAAAAGAGCCGGCGCCGACAGGATCATTTCGTACTTTGCTCTTGAAGTGTCAAAATACCTATGACGCCACAATTATATAGCATTCTAGCAACAAACGGAAATGTCCCGCGGTAGCTCAGCCTGGTAGAGCTTTCGGCTGTAGATGTCGGCTTCTCAGTAGCTGACCGCGTGAAGCAGCCTATCGGGCGCACAATGCAGTGACCGAAGAGTCGCAGGCTCAAACAAAATGGTGAAAAGCCATTTTGGGGCAAATCCTGCCCGCGGGACTTTTTTGGTTTTGCTTATTAGTATGGATGTGCAGTAATTCTTCCATGCCCAAGATCGAAACAATCAACCCTTCAACCGGGAAGGTCATCGCCGCCTATGAAAATGAAAGCCCGGAACAAGTTAACAGTAAGGTCAAGGCCGGAAGAGAGGCGTTTTCAAAATGGAAAAAACTTGATCTGGTAGAGCGCGCTGAATACATGCGCAGGCTTGGACGGATGATGAGGAAAAACAGAGAAGAGTATGCTAGGTTGGTCACCGAGGAGATGGGCAAGCCAGTTAGACAGTCCCTTGCGGAAATCGAGAAATGCGCATGGGTATGCGACTATTACGCAGAACGCGCAGAAGTTTTTTTGCGCGACGAAATAATCCCGACTGAATTTCGCAAGAGCTTTGTTTCATTTGAGCCGCTTGGAGTAGTCGCATGCATCATGCCATGGAATTTTCCATTCTGGCAGGTAATGAGGTTTGCAGTACCGACATTGACAGCTGGCAATGTGGGTGTGCTAAAGCATTCCAGCATCTGCCTAGGAAGCGCGCTAAAACTTGAGCAGGCGTTCAGGGACGCCGGGTTTCCAGAAAATGTGTTCCAATCAGTTATAGGCGACTACAGAGCAGGCGAGGCCTTAGTGCAAGCAAACATCGACGCCGTATCCGTCACTGGAAGTGTCAACACCGGCAAGCGCGTCGCTGAACTTGCTTCGCAGGGTCTTAAAAAGTTCGTGCTAGAGCTTGGCGGGAGCGACCCCTTCGTTGTGCTTGAAGATGCAGATCTTAACCAGACCGCGTACATGGCGACACAGTCGAGGCTGCTGAATACGGGTCAGAGTTGCATATCTGCAAAGCGATTTATAGTCGTAAAGGAAGTTGCCGACAAGTTTACGAAATTGTTTGTTGAAAACACGCAGGCCGAGGTAGTGGGAGACCCGCTTGACTCCAAGACCACGGTTGGACCGCTTGTCAGGGACAGCCAGAGGCAGGCGCTCGCCAAGCAGGTAGAGGATGCAAGGGGGAAGGGCGGCAGAATTCTCACAGGCGGCCAGGCCATCAGACGTGAGGGATTCTTCTACGAACCAACGATAATTTCAAACGTTAACCACGAAATGGAGGTAGTAAGGGAAGAGGTTTTTGGCCCAGCCGCCCCGGTAATAGTCGTGGACAACGAAGAAGAAGCGATAAGAGAAGCCAACGACTCGGAGTTCGGCCTTGGCGCAAGCATATGGACGAATAATATTGAGCGCGGCATAAAATTGGCGCGGCAGATCGAAAGCGGGATAGTGTCTGTAAATGAAATGGTCAAGTCTGATCCAAGGCTCCCATTTGGTGGCATCAAGAAATCCGGCATCGGTAGAGAATTGTCAGAATTTGGCATTAGGGAATTCGTTAACATCAAGTCCGTAGTAGTGAAAGATATTACAAGCAAACTGTTGGTCGAATAAATATTGAGCTCGGTCATCTGTATTCGGGGGCTGGCCCACCCAGCTCGCTTACCACGCTAAAGCGTGTATGAGGTTCATAATTAGTACGCGCCAACGCTAGAAGTATGTAGAAGAAAAAACATGCGAGCATGTTAATAACAAAGCTGCGTCAGTTGCGGGCATGGATGCACAGACGACCGAAGTCGCCCTTGACATCTATAAGGCGACAAGAAGAAAGTTTATGGAGGCAGGGGACGCTCTGTATGGTCCAGGTTTTCTTAGTATGGCCGAGTACTACTTCATGAAAAAGAGGGGTCATAACCCATTTGCGATGCTATTTTCCGAGCCACGCAGCGTGTACCACGAGTGGGTCTGGATGTTCAAGGGAGAAGAGCCGATCAAGAAGCTCTTGGAAAAGGCAGCGGGTCCTGGATACATGCGACTTCTCGAAGACATGAAGCAAAACGACGGAGTAAGGGTATGGAATGCGTTCTACAAGATTATGGGCAGTCCTACTGTATCTGTCTAGGGATTGATTACTGCCCTTCCGATTATCTTGCCAGACTTTAACTCCTGCAGCGCGGCGTTTGTCTGATCCAGCGTGAACTTTCTGGACACAACTGACTGTAGCATGTTCATTCTCGCAAGTGCCACCAGCTCAACTAGGTCGGCGAACTTGCCAGTGTAGGCGCCAGTGAGAGTAAATGCGCGCAGTGGCACAAGCGGAAGGTTCAGCTCGAGCGAGCCTCCGAACAGCCCGACCATTACCAGTCTTCCCCTCTTCCTCAGCATGTTTACAGAGTTTGGTGCTGTCTTTGCGTTGTTCACAAAGTCAATGACTGCCTCTGCACCAAGATTGTTGGTAATGTTCTTGACTCCCTTGACAGAGTCGCCGGCCCCAGAATTGATTGTTTCATCGGCGCCAAGCCTCTTTGCCTCTGCCAGTTTCTTGTCGTCAATGTCCACTATTGCGATCCTGGCGTTTGTGATTGCTTTTGCAAGCTGCACTGCCATAAGCCCAAGGCCGCCTGCTCCGACTATGACAAGCGTGTCGCCGGGCTGTGCGCTAGCCTTCTTTACAGCGGTGTATGCGGTAAGACCCGAACACGCTAACGACGCGGCGGAATTGGAATCGAGCCCCTGCAGCTTTACAAGGTACTTGTGGCTTGGCACAAGCACCATCTCAGCGTAGCCGCCGTCTTGGTAGACGCCAAGGCTGCGCGGAGCGTCGCAGATATTTTCCTCGCCAATTCGGCAAGCAGGGCAAGTGCCCTCGCCTATCCAAGGGTAGACCAATACTTTGTCTCCCTTTGAAAAGCCGGTGGCCGATTCGCCCATCTCTTCAATGGTGCCGGAAATTTCATGCCCCGGGGTAAGCGGAAACTTTACTCCGCGGTCTTCAACCTTCATAAATACGCCCTGCGGTCCGGCGTAACCGCCTTCCCACAGGTGCAGATCACTGTGACATACGCCCGCACTTTCAACCCTTAAAAGGACTTGATCGTTCTTTGGCCTCGGAACACTGACGTCCTTGATTTCAAGCGGCTCCTTTGTCTTTATTATCCGAGCGGCCTTCATATCGTGGGAGTATCGCATACTCGTTATTAATAGTTAGCAATGTTTAATTGAAATTGTATCAAATAAAACGCGATGCCGCTCAGTCCAGTGTCAGCAGTACTCGCTGCCATAAGTGTCGTGGGTGCGATCGCGATTCCGTTCGGCGACCCACAGTTCCTTGACAGGGCGATCGCGCTTGAGCTCGCATTCATCGCGTTAACTGTTTTGATCTATAAGGGCTTTCAGAAGGCGCGGTAACCTTGCATACCGCTGGCTGCCCTGGTCATGATTGGAAATTCGCTTGCGTCACCCCGCGTCGAAATAATGGCTACATTCTCAAAGCCGCTCAACGCGGGAGTGCTGATAATAGGCGGCTATGTTCTGCAGGCGGCACTGATAGGGACAACCATATACGAGCTGGTAAGGGCGCGCCGTATTGTGCAAAACGCCAGCTAGCTGCCAAGCAAGTTTTTCATTGACAGCGCCTTGTCTAACTGCTCCTTTGTCATCAGCTTCTTGCTCAGCACCAGCTCACGAATGCTCTTGTTTGTCTTGAGTGATTCTTTGTATATTCCGGCTGCCTTTAGATACCCGATATATGGGTTCAGCAGCGTAACCAGCACCGGGCTTTTCTCTAAGTAAGCTTTCAGTTTGTTCCTGTTTGCTTCAATGCCGTCTATCATACTGGCCGCAAATACTGGTAGGAAATTCTTTAGCATGTCGGTCGAGTCCAGCATACACTTTAACATGCCCGGGAGCATTACATTTAGCTCGAACTGGCCCGCCTGAGCAGCCATCGCAACAGAAACATCGTTGCCGATGACGTTGAAGCACACCATGTTAAGGCACTCTGCAAGTGACGGATTGACCTTACCCGGCATTATGGACGAACCTGCATGAACAGCTGGTATCAGGATTTCTGCAAGACCGGCCGTAGGGCCGGAAGCCATGAGCCGGATGTCATTTGCCATCTTGTTAAGCTCTATCGCAAGGTTGCGAAGCGTAGACGAACAGTTAGAGATGTCAAACTTGCTCTGTAGCGAGTAAAACATGTTGTCAGACGGCTTCAGGTCCAGCCCGGAAATTCTTGATAAGTTCTTGATTGCAAGCCGTCTGTAGCCTTTCGGGGCGTTGGCGCCAGTGCCCACTGCTGTGCCCCCAAGGCCAACGTATGTGAGACGGTCCATTGCGTGCACAAGTATGGCCCTTGCCTGCTTTAGCGAATATGCATACTGCTCAAACTCTGAGCCAAGCGTTACCGGGATCGCATCCATCAGGTGCGTCCGGCCTATCTTGACGATGCCGGAGAATTTTTTTGCCCTCTTTTGCAAGGACGTTATCAGGTTGTCGAGAGAAGCGACAGTCTCTTTCATGTTGAGTAAGATCGCGACATGCATCGCAGTCGGGAAAGTGTCGTTGCTTGATTGCGACATATTGACATGGTCGTTCGGGCTGATTATCTCATAGCGGCCCTTTTTATTGCCAAGGATCTCCAGTGCCCTGTTTGCAATGACCTCGTTGCTATTCATGTTAAATGCGGTACCAGCACCGGAATTGATCGCATCAATGACGAACTGGTCGAGGAGCCTGCCTGACAAGATTTCGTCACATGCGCTTGTTATCGCCCTGGCTTTTTGCTCGTCAAGCGCCTTGAGCTCTCTATTTGCAAGCGCGGCCGAGCGCTTGATCATGACATACGCCCTCACGAGATTGGCGTGAGCCTTTTGGCCCGTCACTTTGTATTGCACTATTGCGCGGGCGGTAAACGGGCCGTAGTAGGCGCTGGACGGGACCTTGACCTTGCCAAGAGAATCCTTGTCAATTCTGAACGACATCGCCGGATGCCACTACTATGGGGGCCGTAATAAATTAATCGACCACTCTCATAATATTATTCTGGCAGGGCTCAACTTTTCTATTTGTAGGGCATCAGATCTAGATATGCTTGCGCCGTGAAGCACAGAAGGGTTCTGTCGTGCCGCAGAGGTGTCATGCACGGGCACAACAGGCTGGAACCGAGTCAATTTGGAAAACACTATCTTGCAGTACCAGTTGTTTTCAAGACACAGCTTTCTTTCCCAATCTTCTAGTCCATCTAGCGCGACGATTCTTTCGATAACCCCTGAGCCAATGAACGCGTCCTTTCTGACAAAGAGCACCAGCGTTCCGTGTGACCAGTCACGCCTTATCCCAACATAGAATGTACGCAAACTGAACAGCCGCTTTTCAAGCTCGTCTTTCTGTACTCTCAAGATATAGCTTGTGGCCTCCTCTGACACCAAGGCTTGATATTTTGAGGTAATTATAAAACGGTTATCATTTTCAACAAAGTATGCTTTAGTTTGTCATACTAGCCTTAGCCCATCCTGATAGCTATAATACACATCCTACGAAAAACGACCTTACCCAAGGCGGTTAGGTTTCAATGTTTCCCACTCTAAAAGCCGACGCTTTTATGAAGAAGCCTATAACAATAAGTAAAATCTGAATATCATTCAAACTGCGCTGAACAATACTACGTGAAGCTTGCACTTTAGGCGGGAATGGTCTTGGTATTTTTTGCCCTGGGCTAGGAGAAGATAGACGATAGAAAATCAAATGTCATTGCCAACCATTGCTGCAATGCCCCTAGCTCCATATTAAAGGCATTGTAACTCTCTTGAAATTGTTTTTCAAGCCCTTCTATCGTCGGTAAGGATCCGATAAATCCTTGGGATACAGTCCCATGAAATGCAGCATATGCAAAAACAATTACTGCAATGGCAATCAAACTGGTCATGCCAAGCGCAACAAGTAACCTATGCATACTAGGGTCTTTGATTCGATAACTGTCTTTCTCAATACTTACCTTGCGATTGCTCATAGTAGGCTGTTTATTGGATACGACTGAAACCAATATTGCGTTTCGCCACATTCCTCTAGAAGATTCGAGGATAGGTCATGTCTTGTCTTCCCTTTTTTTCTAGATATTTCCCAGGGCCTTAGTGTGTTCAAACAGTTCAAGATATTCGATGCCCTTTTGAGTCAGCAAATATCGCCCCTTTGATTTGTCATGTTCGAGAAGCTGGCGATCCAAGAGTAGATGCATGTATTCTTTCGA
>DASYSB010000017.1:0-16654 GCA_036003785.1 Nitrososphaera sp. | reverse complement strand
ATAAAGCTCTCCATGTCCCACTCGGGCTTGGCGCCGCTTATTTCCTGGGCAAAGTTCTTCAGGATCTGCGTGCCCCGCTCTGTATGTACCACCTCTGGATGGAACTGGATGCCATAGAATCTCTTGTCCTTGTTGCCGATGGCTGCTGAATTAGAATTTTCAGTGTGTGCAAGGACTTTGAAGCCTTCTGGCACTTTTTCTGCCGCGTCGCCGTGGCTCATCCAGCAGTTGATGCTTTGACCGAGGCTCTTGAACAAATCTGACTTGTCGTCGATTACAAGCCCTGCTCGCCCGTATTCTCGGCTGCTCGCTCGCTTGATGCTGCCTCCAAAATTATCAACGAGGATCTGGTGGCCGTAGCAAATTCCAAGGATTGGCTTGCCCATGCGGAATAGTTGCTTATCAGGTTTTGGCGCATCTTTTGCATAGACGCTAGCTGGTCCACCTGAAAAAATTATCCCCTTTGGATTTATTTCCTTAATTACATTGACTGGCGTATTGTAAGGCAAGAGCTCGCAATACACATTTGCCTCGCGTATTCGTCTGCAGATAAGGTGGCTGTACTGCGATCCGAAATCCAGAACCACTATCTTGTCCATCGGTTCTCAGCTCTTTTCCAGCATCCTTGTCAATACCCACGAAGATGTGTTGATTATCTCCTGCAAACGTTCTTTTTCACGGTAATTATTTATCACGATTCGCTTGATTATGCCGTTTTCATCTTCAACCTTGTAGTTGAGTGTATCGGGCTCCTCGATGCCCTGGCTGGCATCCTTATTCTTCATCCCGTCAAGTATTCTGTTCAAAAAGAATGATTTGAACGGAGGTGTATTGACGTTCAGGCTGACGCCGGGTGCCGGAATTATTGCAACAGAGTTTGATAACACTTCTGCGTTGGCAAGCCAAAAGTCATCCTTGGCGCGCTTTAGAGGCCGGATATCCCTGTTGTCAGTAGCCTTCAATGTCGGCGCAGTTTGCGGCCGCGCAATTGCAGCCCGATGGGATTCCTGCACTTGCGCAGTAGCTGCCCTTCCCGCAGCCGCAAAGCCAATGCTGGCCGCCGCCTTGAAGCTACCCTGCTTCAGCAGATCGTCAATTATTGACAGAATTGTGCGGAACCTTTCCACCTCTTCCTGCTTGTCTGATATCTGCTTTACCAGCCACTCACGTGCCTCGGCAGCGCGTCTGATGTCGTCCTCGGAATAGCTTGACATTAGGATTCTGTTAATTTCTCGGGTCAAGCCGCTTAATTAACCTGCTTCCATGTATTGTGAGTTTTTTGGATTAAGCTGCTAGTAAGCCGGGCGGAAAGATAGCTTGAAGAATTCAAGATATCTGCAAAGGAGACGCAATAAAAGGGGGATCTGAAAACCACCCGACTAAAGAGAGAGAAATTCAGTCATAATCAACTATCAAGTAGCCACCATGTCCAAAGGTCATAGAATGGCCACGAAAGTTGTCGTCCAGTATCTGACGGCTGTCACCTGAAACTTCAAATTTACAGTTGTTACAGACCGCTTTCATGATAGGTCAAAACCTGATGATTATGATATACATTCGTCTGTCATTATTCTTGATTACACGAGACTGAGCGGGTATTGTACCGCTATAAATGGCTGCAAACTATATAGTGAACATGCTGGTATACTAGATTGTGGAAAAACCTTATCAAACCAGACCTGCAATATCAAGCACAAAGAAGGCACCGGGCTTTTGCATAGTATGTGGCGCACCTGCTACAACTGAGGCATTATTCAAGGTCCAAGGGGCCATGATAATTCAACGATATTGTGACAAATGTTTGCCCAATGCAAAGTATTAGGTAGCTTACTTTCTACTCCGCATGATGATTATTTGGGATTGCCTAGCTGAACAGATGGAAGCCATTCCTACTAGTTGCCAACATTGAAATTTAGTTTCATAAATTAGATATCTTGGTAATCTCGGAAACATTTTTAGATTTACTAAAAAACAGCTGTCTAATTTGCCCTGCCTGGCAGCGTGGTTGAAACTCGCTCACGACCAAATTGATGCATCTTTGAAGTAACAAGTTCGTCCAACTTATTCCTGCCATGATCGATTTCTACGATAGTTTGATAAACCTTCATATCTTTTGTTAGTTCGGTGCGAACCTGGAAATTATGTATTATTTTCTTATCGTCTATGGCAACCAAACCGATGTTGTTATCGGAAATCAGCAGAGGAGCTAGTAGAGAACTAGAATCCCTTACAATGGACCGCGCTTCTATCCAATATGGAGGTCGTTGTGCAACCAATTCATCAACTTTTTTCCTCGGTTGGATGTCTAGATGGAGCGTGGGCTTTCTTCTTACCCGTAAAGACTTTGACGACAACCAGTTATAATTGAAATCGCTATTCATCCAGCAGATCCGAACCTCTTGTTTCCAAGGGCACAATTGTCGAATCCTGCCCATGATTTCACTCACAAATGCAATCTTGACTAGACTAGTGGTCTTGAGTGCACTACTAGTTAGCTGTGTTATACTCATGTGGAGATATTCGTCTGATTCACTCAGTTTCTGCAATAAAACAAATGCAGCACTAATCGTGAATCCATAGTGAACATCTCCAGACAAAAATATGCAGTGCCTTGGCCCAAGTGACTGCACGAGAAATGAAAGAAAGTTTACTACCCCGCTTTCATTCGCGAACCATGTTTCCAAGTCCAACGTGTAGACCCCAGTTATATTGGCCAAGGCTTTCTGTAGCGCCTCAAGGAGAAGAAAACCAAAAACTGGTGTTGGCGAGACTATTATAATCGGATTGCCTTTCTTGTAATTGGCTTCTGTGGCCTTCTGCAAAATTGAGCGGAAGGACTCTTTGCTAAGCAATTGTGGAGGTCCATCATAACTATCGTATTGGCGCTGAGTCCTGCAATCTGTAACTATTGTGACTGGACTGATGGGAGCTGTGTAGGTCCAATTGTTGAAATTCCATAACAAGTCTTGAAAGGCAGCTTCGGTCATGTTGCCATTTTTCCCAAGGTAATCGACAACTTTGTCGATAAAATCGCCATTGTATTGGCTAGGATCGTTTCCCCATCCTTGGAACGCCCAATAGGCTGCAAGAGCGTTTGCCACAATTTGCTTTCCGCATTTGCTGGTTTTGACATTCTCATGCCATTCTCTTGTAATATTCCAATCGTCAGTGACATCATGGTCATCAAATATCATGTATGTGGGAACGTTGGCGAGAGCACGGCGCACTGACGGTAGAACTTTGCGGGTATTTTCCAGCTGTTTGATCTGGGCACGGTATTTCCATCGTTTGTCAATTGGGATTGTTGAAACATCCGGAAACCTGTCAGGCCAATTCTCCACGTTCCATGCCAACAAGTACATGGCGGCAAATTCGCCAAAGGAAAGTAGGTGATTATCAGCATCAGGCGAAGTAAAGTGAGCATATTTTTCTACTAGTTTTTGACGCTCTCCAATCTGCATTTCGGATAATTGTTTTCTGGTCCCGTTGATGTTTTCTTCCCAGCCTAACAACCTGATTCCTAATTCAGTAAGATAGTGCGATAGAGGACCTGCAACATCATCAGCATATATTTGGTCGCCGGTAAGGAAAAGAGCACTTGGCCTTTTTCCTAAATCTGCGAATAAAGACGATATCGCTAGGTCCGCAGCTGCCAAACAATCTTCGCCCTTTCCATGTAATTTGCGACATGAGCCATGAAGAAAGTTTAATGGACTATTCTTTCCTCTCAGAAAAAATGTGGGCAGCTGAACACCCCCCTGGGACTCATATACGATAGAGTTCTTGCCGCTCAGTAGACCCAAGTCCTCTAGACTCATCGTTTTACCAGAATTCTCATCGACGACATGAACATCATAAGCAAGCAGTTCATCAGTCGGAAATCTTGCGTCTGACACTTCGTTTCCATCTGATTTTATTGGACGCGCGATTACGAGAGCCACAAATAGATTTTGCCCAAGTCGGACTGATTTGCCGATTCCCAACCCCAAATGCTTTATTGACTTGGCCGGATTTTCGCCTAAGTGGCCTGCCTTAAGATCCTCAAATCTAAAAATCTTCGCTTTTGCCGTTACGGGTCCACTGCATGCAAGCCAGATGCATACCTGCTTTTCCTCCGCCCTTCGCAACATGGGACCAAGCAATATGAGCGGCAATGAGCGTAATTGTGTTGACAAAGGCTTTCACTATTATACGGATTCATAGCATATTTGCATATTCGAAAAAGTACTTCGAAATTCTATCGAATCGTTTGTCTTCAACTTGCTTAGAATACCGAGCGTATGGCGCACTTAATTGCGTAGGTTTTTTCTTAGGTTGTTATTAATGATGTGCTGCAAGGCCAGTTATGAGTTCAAACTGCGATGACGGTGCATATGTTTGCCATGACTGCTTGGCTGTAATCTTATTCGAGAGTGATTTTGCGCTTCATAGCGCAGAGACCGGCCACAGGAATATGGCAAGGGTAAAGATAGATGCTGCCGTCAAATTAGGCAAGAAGAATTATTTGCTTTTTGAATTGCGATGATCTATCTTGCGGCCACAAAGTGCGATTCTATGTGTCTTGCTAGTGCATCGGCACTCATAGGTTTTTTGATAAAGCAGAAGGTCTTAAAACTAGAAAATACCTTTCTTGCTTCGTTTTCAAGTATCTCAAATGCTGACATGAAGCAAATCTTGAATTTACTATCAATTTATCTTAGTTTGCGATACAGCTCTACCCGTTAACGTCCGGCATTTTTAGATCGAGTATAATGAGATCGTATGTGTTTGGCTTGAAATTTACAAAGGCTCTAATTGGATCTGTTTCTGTATCGACCAGAAAGCCTGCCTGTTCTAAGCCTTCTTCAAGACGTTTGCAATATCTTTCTCATCATCAACTAGTAATAGTCTTGGTGCCGTCACGTTAAATAGTAAAGCAAGATTTCAATACTTATCCATTCAGGCCAAAGTGTAATTGTTCTATAATAAGCTACCATGTAATAATAAATAAAACGACTAGTTTTTGCAAGATACCTACATGGTTGATTATCAGTCGCAAAACACCTCGTACGTTTGCAAATCATGTAATAATGTATTTTTCAAACTGGGCGAAGTTCAGTATCACAAGGCCATGACAGGGCATGGTACATATGAAGAACGAAAGCCAAAAAAAGAGGCGTTTTTTTCGGGCTAGTTAGTGAATGTACAGGTATTTTAGCATTAAAACTGACAAATATGGAGTTATACCCGATAATGGTATAACTAAGTAGCCTACGTCGGCAAAAAAAGACCCATTAGATGTGTTACTCAAGGCAAGGTTATTGCAACTCTAGATCGGCCCGTACTGGGTTTTAGCGATTTTGCCAGTTGGCTTAACCTCATGTATCTTCGTTACTAGTCTAACTTGAGATGAACTTCAAGTCAATATTTGCTGAATATATGTCATTTGCGCGTTAGCCTATGGTACGGCAATGGCTTCTATCTACAGTTGTTAATATCCGATTACTCAAGTATTTTGCTGCAATTCGCGATTATGGGTAGGCCAGAATAGAGTTCATTGGCAATTATGGCTTCAGCTCTTGCAGTAGTTGCCCCTGGCCTACCTCGATTTTCCATGGAATTCTCTATTGCAGTAACACAAGAGACGTGACCTCCCCTCCCTCTGCCAGACATAGAAATTCTAGCGCATCCAATGTATCAGGTTCTTCTCCGAGGTATGTCTTCATCATGTCTGTCGCTTTTTGGACTGTCTCCTCGGCATTGTCCTCTATGCTGCTTGAATCAAGCCCCTCTGATTCTGACACCGCTTAAATTAGTTCTTCTAGTTTTTGTTCATGCCCTGTCGCTTCTTCTTTCATTTTCTCGATTTTGTCTGCATACTCTGCAATCAATCCCTTTGAATTTAGCTCTTCTACAGCCTTTTGAGCAGCCCTTTCAAGTCCTAGACATTAGCCGATTTGCTCTTCAAGTTTCTCCTTTAGCTCAGATAATTGTGCCATGATGCAGAGATGTCACTAAACCTAATAACGGCAGCAATAATTCCTGCCTGGACAGTAATTAGAATTCGGTTCTCTATCTAGATTCATAACTATCTGTCATAGTCTTCAAATGTTCTGTTGGTCAGAGACGGTTAATGAGCAATGAAAATGAAGAAGAGAATCTAGAAAGGGCGCAGCGCAGACAGGCTGATGTAGGAAATGCTGCTTCTAACCCAGAGACTACTGGACCTGTCGAGAATCTTCGGGAAAAAGCAGCAGAAATGAACGAAAGTGACGAGGACAAATCAGAAGAGCCTGCATAGTCCCCCCTCTTCTTTGGGGGCTTACTGCGTTATAAGGAGCTCTTTTCACGCGGGCTTGTGGAACCTTTGTACGAGCTGGAAATCATTCTAAAAGGAATGATCAATCAAAAGAAGAAGGAAATCGACTGGCCTTGGAAAAGGCATTATTTCAAATTCGCGCAATAAGGGAAAATGCCTGGACTGCATCAGATGAAAATGTAATGAAGATGTATGGCTGAAACCTCTAAGCAATAAGCGCGCGATAATTGTTACGATATTTCATCAGGCCCGAAAGCCGGCTACTGCTGTCATATCACATCCGCCGGCGAGTGTGGCTTGTTATCCCGTAATTCCAAACGCCTTTTCCAATATTCCCTTGTATGTATCTGCCATGACCTTATGGAGAAATGCTTCCCGAAGATTGCCGGCCTTTTCTTCTAATTCCATTTGATGCACTTCAACAACGAATTTTTCAAGGTAATAGCGGTGATTCTGTTCCTGGATCTTTTCCAAGATTTCGTCAACATATCGACGGTTTACGTCAATTTTGCCCTCTATTATTTTGTTGAGAATATCTCGTATGTTGGGTTCATCCTTTGCTTCTGACGCTTCCACATCTCTCCCGTTCTAACTGGGAACCTCTATAACCTCGTAATCGTCGTGAGCCGTCGCCAAAACATGCATTTGCAGTTCTGATAATAGTGCATACCTTCTATCGCATGATTTGCAGCGATATGGAAGAGCTAGCTTTCGCTCTAGCATCTATTACTATACAGATCTCGATTATTTGAACGAGCATGATACCCTGTTGCAGAACAAAGCTACATGCTTTGTCCTTAAGATCTAATCTGAGGCTTGGCTTTCGCCACTACATTGAATCTGTCACGATTTATAAAAATAATCTGAAAGAGAGAAGAAAGCGCGTTAGGCTGCGTACGAACAAAGAAAATCCATAAAAGATAGCTCAACGCTTTCGTTTCAATGGCAGCCCTGTATTTTTATCATATTTCTCAGTTTTTGATAGAAGATGATTTTTGCCATGCGATATGTCCCAATCAGGATTGTATCGTTCACCGCAATATTCACAATATACCAATTAGTGGATGACTCGATTGACTTTATTATATGTATTATACCGTAATTGATTATTACAGGCTGATCCCCACCGAGCAAGTCTTTGGAAAAAATTGAAACGATAACTAGGTGACCCTACATATTTAGAAAACTAGTAGGACTAAAGCCAGTTATTTGGGATGGAATGAAGCAATCGAAAAAAGCCGACGGAATACCACGTCCCTTGATAGTCGTGCAAAATATTACATGCTTTGGAACAAAAGGTTCACTGAGTACATCAGGCCCCGAAAGCCGCAATTCCAAGGCCGGTTAGTAGCTCTTGTCAGCATTGTACACAGTATTGCCCTTCGCTCTGGAAGATCTCTGCTTGCTTAATCTCACATTTATCACATAGTTCGAGCATTCCGAAAGGATTTCAAATTATAGCTTTAAACTGTTATGGATGGTTGTTCTTCGACTATTGCATGAAACAGCTGCGAAGTTTGCGCAATTAGTTAACCAGCCGCGGCCGCATGAACAAGGCTCTTATGAGCTTGAAGCTGTTCCAGCCTAGCAAAAACCATTCCGCATAGCTCGCAGACATACGGTGCAGGCGGCAGGATCATGATTTACTATGCTCGGAATTCTATATCAAGGCTTTAGACTCGAGTAACAAAGTTACGTGTCAAGGGTGAACAAGGGTTAAAATAATAATTGATGTAGTTGCGCCATGACAAGTTCAAAACTCAAAGTAGCAATCGGGCTGGCCACGGCAGCACTTGCCTTGGTCTTGCCTAATCTGGTCGGGGGAATAGCGGTACTGGGTCTAGCTCTCGGAACGACTCTCAATATAAGCTCTTTAGCATTATCGGTAGCAGCTTTTGCAGTTTCATGGAAGCAGCAGTCTTATCTTGTAGCAGGACTGCTGGTTGCAACAGGAGGATTATACATGATTCCAGCTCTGGTAGCTCTAGCAAGTATTAACTTTGCAGTCATTGTGTTCCCAGGACCTATACTTGGAGTGATCTTCGGCCTGGCAATAATCGGGCTTGGCGTGGTAAAGGGCATAAGAGCGGCAAGAGCTGTGGCACCAATCACCAGGTGAACTAAGCATAATGAGGGCCGAAACATGTTTCGATTGTGGCAAACAATTTGAATACGTGATGGGTTGTTGCCGCGGATGCGGCTCAGACGTCCGACTAAAGAGATTTGCACGTGGTCACATAGCGGCTTATTGTCATCACCTTTGAAAGAAGACGCAAAAAAACGATCTTTCAAAATCCGCGCCAACAAGAACAAGGCGTTCGCAACATCAGATGGAGTGATAGAAAAGAGGTACAACCAACCTCTTCAAATCTTGTGAGTAACTGTAAATTACAGGAAACTAAACAAACCCGAAAGCAGAGACTTTTGCCACATACGCATTGGCGACTCTCCATCTAGTCTGCTAGATACAAGGTAATAGTCATCCACCCTAACGAATTCGGGTTCTTTGACAATATCGCTATCCTTCCTGGAGCCAAAACTGAAGGCTTTTTTTAATTTCTGTAAATGGGGGCTCTCATGCCAATCGGAACCATTAATTCCTTTATCCCAAATTCAGAAACTTTTCTGACCCCATGGCAGAACTATATTTCGGAGGTCTATTCGAAATGTGCAGTTCAAACTCATAGCGTTCTTTTCTTTGATCCGCTTGCTGGAAATGGAATCTTGAAAGCTCTTCAATCGGGTATAGACTCTTCCGATGCTATCTTGCAAAAAGGATCTAACGAGCAGAAAAATCTTCAAACATATTCCGATAAAGCAGTTGCCATGTTCAATGACTATCTTGAGAAAAGACAGAGATATTATCAAAAAGAACAGAGATGGGCAAATTCACTATTCTGGTGTCGTCGTCATCAATGCCAGTGACATGACTTCTAGGGGCACATCAATATAAAGTGGCAATTGCATTCAGCTCGCGTGATTACCGCATATCTTATGTGGGGTTGCATACCGGAGATTACTGAAGGCTGCGCGGATATGACGAATGCATCCAGCACCTATTTCAGCATTCTAATCGGAGCAGTCATTGGAGGGCTGATAAGTTGGTTGATCTACAATAGACAAAAAAAGATAGCAGAGAAGCAAGACGCTATGTTAGAAAGTATCAAAGCATTGAACGAGCGTCACGAAAAGATTCTCAGGACAATTGAATCGATTGAGGAACATAACAAGAACACGCTAGTTCGGATTTTGAATCTGGAAAAGCAGATTACACGGCTGGTAAAGGGTGGCCCAACTTCATAACAACCTCGACTGACCGCCACATGTGAGATACATGAATAAAATAATCTGATCTGAACAATCGTTTGGAATCATGTTGAATAGACATCATATTCCGAGTGTGAAATATTCTTAGGTCAGCCTAATGTAGTGAAACCCAGCAGCAACATATTTCTAGTCTACAGTTTGGACAATCTCTAGGCGATTTGCTAGTCCTACATTCGGATGGCGAACACCCACAATCTGCACAATTTATTTCCAAATCTCTTCGAATCTCTGAAATATTATAACCAGGGCTAGAACTTCTTTATACGTTTGATGGAATCTTGCTTCCATAGATAACAACAAACTATCTTAGTGCCCATCTTGGACCCCTGTATTTGTATCCCCTCTATGCCGTGGGGTGATTCGAATTTGGACCAAGTCTTTGGAAAAAGATCGAAACGTAACTAGGTGACCCTTATAGGTAACTAAGTTAAGTCAGGTCTATTATGTGCCAGCATTCTGATCTTGGAGGGAAAGGCTAGTGCCTACCGCGCTGTCATTCATCAAACAGAGGATAAGGAAAAGATGGAAGATACTGTCAATCGTCGCTGGACTGTGGCTATGGGTTTTGTTTCCTATTCCATTCTTACCTCTCTTCAACGCTCCGTACGATCCCACATCTATTCGTGTTTCATTAATCATTGTAGCAATAGCATCGGTGCCTTTCACGCTGCTTGCACTGTTTATGAATAGCGGAAGAACAGATGGTGGAGAACTATGACTGCAATCGCATATGCGGGCTACAAGCGGATTTAGTTCTCGTATTCGGCTAAATACTCGTGCGCCTATTGTCGAACTTTCAGCTATTTTCTAGTACACCTTATCTGAAGGTTTATCTTACTGGTACCCCACCGAAGGGTAGGAACAGTCTCGATTGAACCCCCTCCATAGGCTCTTTCATAGGACAAAGAAAACTGTGATTTGCCCATTCTGCAAGGCATTGTTTGCCGAGAAAATAGAGCTCGTCATCCACATCAGGGACCGGCACAAATAGGAAGAAAAACTCTAGATTCTCATTGCATAATTGCTTAAAATGATTAGACATTTTATTGAATAATGACAACGGAAATATCTCCGGTAAGAGACTTTCTTCAAAGTATTGACAACCAAACCATGCGGGATATCATGAAGTATTTCCAATTCGAGGACTATGATGCTTTCGTGCGGTACATCAAAAAGTTGGGAATCGCTCGTGAACACCGCTGAGCATCAGCTTACGCACAATAGAAGCAGTAAAGCTGTTAAATATGATGTTTGACATATAATTATTCCCCAGGGGTCAAACCAAATAAGGCGGTTGGGTTTCGGCTCGCCGTTTCTATTAGGCTTAGCCCAAGGGGATTTTTGCTCATCTAATCGTCATTTTGTCTCCTTTTCAACACTAATTTTGTTGTCATTGAATTTACAACCTAAAGTTGGAGATCATGTCATGGCTGGTGACAGATAATTTCTGAAATATGTGGCACTCTATATGATATCGACTGAGGGGAGGCCCTAATCCAATGTCGGCTGTAACTGGGATCAGAAGTCGAACGTTGGTAGTAGCCATATCCTGGGCCTATCCCTCTCTCTTCATCTAATTGACTACAATGTACCTAATTCTCGCATTGAATTTAGAGTCTGTACGAGCTCATCTTCCGCGCCTGCGTTTGTTCAAGCTAAATATGATCAGCACTGCACCTCCCCAAAGCAGGAAAGCTGGGACGTATAATTGATAGAACCAAGACACGCCGCCCACGACTGCCAATGCCATTCCTACGATGCTTTTCAGTTTTCTTTGCGCAAAAATCATGCCTTGATGGTCAGAGGCGCAAAACCTTTGATAGGCCTCTTGGCAGTGTCTGCAAGATGGGACCTGGATTGTTTGGAAAGCATCTCAAGAAGACGCCTGCCTGCTTCCATCTTTTGCTTCTTTAGCTGCGCGTCCTTTACCTTTTTCTTTGAATACTTGCCAATCTTTTTGCCAAGGTCCATTCCAACCAGCACTATTTTCCGTGCGCCAAATTCCTCCGCCAAAAATACACCCCTGTCGCCGTCAGTGAAGCCGCCAAAGTTATGCACGTTTTCAATAGGCATTACTTGTGTAGAGCCAACTAACTTTCTAAATTTTGGGACAAGTTTTTTGAGCATTGAAATGTTGTCACCATGAGCATGCACAACCATCACTGCACCGCTTCTTTCGGCCTTCCTCAGAGCCTTCGGGTTGCCGTCAAGGTCAGTGACTACAATGTCAGGCTTTATCTTGTTCTCAATCAGAAACTCGACTGCCCCATCAGCAGCTATCTTGACAAATTTCCTGTTTTTCTTGACGTATTTGAGCGCCTTTCCGTCCTCCAGGCTTGGACCAGCTCCAACAACGATTACATTCTTGCCCTTGATCTTTTTCTGTAGGACTTTGGGATCAAGTGCTTTTTTCTTTATCATGTCTGAAAGAATTTTTGTGGCCTCCTGATCCTTTTCGCTATTGTATCCAAATTCTGCACGGATACCCTGATAATATGGGAACCAGTCGGAGAACTTCACAAGAAAAGGGTTCGTTGAGGTTGCTATTAATATCTTCTGCCTTACTCAAGTGAGTTTCGGGTCACCCTTAATCCTTAATTACGCGACAAGGCTATCGTGAGACATGGAGTACGTACGGACGCAAGCCCAAGGGGAACCTTTCTTTGAAGACCTATGAACACGTTGAACTCCAGCATAAGGCCCTTCTTCTAACCGCAAGCGTAATTGTAAAAACGTTCTTGATGGCTATAGCTTCGAGCTATGTCTTTTGTGGAAGCATCGAGCCGAACACCGTGTTTCTGAGTTGCGGCACTTCTAACATCATTTACATGGGTGGTAGCGTGGCCGCCGTGGCGATAATGGGCTCGCTTTTCGGCTATTATGTGATCAGGCTCAAGTCGTTTGAGCCCATATTTGCAAGAATGATGAAAGCGGACTTTATCATGACAGCCATGTATTTCGGCGTGGCGTTTTCTGCGCCCGAGCTTATCGCAGGCAAGGTTATGGTCTGGCTTTTTGGAATTTGGATACTTGGCATGCTGCTCGCGCCGTTCAACAAAGAGATGAATATTTTGAAAAAGGTGACAGAGTACGGATCGCTGGTCGCTCTTGGCGCACTTTTGACTGCACACTTTATCCCGGCTCTTCAAGAGTACGGCTCGTCCTACACGCTTGGCATGATGGTCAGCAGTGTGCTCGGCATGTTTGGTGCCGGCAGGACAAAGTAACCCTTCGTTAACGTTAATAACGGTAGACCAGCTAGACATGACGAAAGTAGCGCAATGGAGCCCAAGATCCAATCTACGTCATGGAATCCGGAGATAGAGAAGGCGATTTTAAAAAAGTGGGAAGAGCAAGACATCTATCGCTTTGCAATAAATGAGAAGCCTGCGTTTGTAATTGACACGCCGCCGCCGTACCCTTCAGGTCGGCCTTGGCACATCGGAGCGGCCGCGCACTATGCGCAGATCGACATGATAGCACGCACTGCGAGGATGAACGGCAAGAATGTGCTATTTCCTATTGGAATCGATAGGAACGGCCTGCCAGTCGAGATCTACACAGAGAAAAAGCACAAGGTGCGCATGCGCCAGATGGATAGGGAAAAGTTCCTCGAGCTCTGCAAGGTTGCCCTAGACGACCTCGAAGCCGAAATGATCCAGATAATGAAGGGCATGGGATTGTCGGGCAATTTCAGAGAATATTACAGGACAGATTCTGATGATTACAGGGCATTGACACAGAGCACGTTTATCGAGCTGTGGAAGAGGGGGCTCGTATACCTCGCAAACAGGCCCAATAACTACTGCCCTGACTGCGGCACCACGATAGCAGATGCCGAGATAATCTATGAGGAAATCCCAACAAAGCTGGTCTACATGAAGTTCAAGATAAAAGAGACGGGTCAGGATGTCATTATCGCGTCGACTAGACCGGAGCTGCTTTTTGCCTGCCAGGCAGTTATCGTAAATCCAGAAGACGATAGATACAAACGCCTGCAGGGTTCTCATGCTATTTTGCCATTGTTCAATCGGGAAGTGCCGATAAAACCGCACCATTCCGCAAAACCAGAATTTGGATCTGGCGCCGTCATGGTCTGCAGTTATGGCGACCAGAACGACGTGCAGGTCTTCCGAGAACTAGGCCTCAAAGAAATAGTTGCCCTGAACGAAAACGGCCTTTCCACGGAAGCGGCAGGCCAATATTCTGGGCTCCGGATAAACCAAGCAAGGACAAAGGTGATCGAGGATCTAAAGAATTCAGGCTTTATGGAAAAAGAAGAGAGCATCATGCATAGGACGCCTCTTTGTGAGCGCAGCAAAACTCCCATCGAGATAATCCCACTTCACGACTATTACGTAAAGCAGCTTGACTTTGTACCAGAACTAAGAGAGCTTGCGCACAAGCTAAAATTCCACCCCGATATGCACCGGCAAATCTTGCTCAATTGGCTCGACTCGATCGCAATTGACTGGCCTGTTTCAAGGCGCAGATTCTATGGCACGGAAATTCCAATATGGTACTGCAACAGGTGCAAGGCGCCTAACCTGCCATCGCCAGGAAGCTACTATCGCCCATGGAAGGAAAAGCCGCCATTTGAGAAATGCGAAAAATGTGGCGGCTCTGAATTCACAGGTGAAGACCGCACCTTTGACACTTGGATGGACTCGAGCATCAGTCCACTGTGTATCACCAAGTTTGGCAAGGACAAAAAAATGTTTGACTACACCTACCCTACTGCAATCCGGCCGCAGGCAAAGGACATTATCCGAACGTGGCTACACTACACTATGCTCCGATGCGTACAGCTCACCGGCAAAATGCCGTGGAAGGAGACGTGGATTATGGGCTACGGTGTCGACGAAAAGGGAGAAAAGATGAGCAAGAGCAAGGGCAACGTTATTGACCCATTCCCCGTGATCCAAAGGTATGGCGCTGATACCTTTAGGTTCTGGTCTGCAAGCGAGGCTAACCTTGGTTATGACTTTAGATGCTCTGAGCAGAGGATAGCCGGCTCGCAAAAGTTCCTCTCAAAGCTTTGGAATTTGGGAAGGTTTTTGTCGTCGTTTGAAGTTGTGGAGGACCGACCGGAGCTAGAAACCTCTGATAAATGGATGCTGGCGGAGCTGGCCCGGCTTGTCGACGAATGCAAGAAGGGCTTTGAGGAGTACAACTTTTTTGTGCCGGCAAACGCTATCCGGGATTTCACCTGGAATCTTTTTGCGGCCCACTATGTGGAAATGGTCAAGGGCCGGGCGTACGCGAAGAGAGATGACGTCGGCAAGAGGTCTGCACTCTACACGCTTCACAGATGTCTTTCAACCGTTTTGCTCCTGATAGCCCCAATAACGCCTTTCATTAGTGAAGAGCTCTGGACAAAGATTTACTCTACTCGTAGCATACACCTGCAGCCAATGTTCCGAGAAGAAAAGGCAGACCCTGAGATGGCAAAGTACACGAAGCAGATTACCGACTTTAACTCGATGGTATGGAACAAGAAGAAAGAAACGGTCAAGGACGGTAAGCCGCTTTCGCTCAAGGACCCGATAAGCGTGACAGTGCCGTCCGAGCTGGCGCAGTTTGGCAGAGACCTGAAGGAAATGCACAATCTGGTATGAAGGCCGTCCCATTTTTTGAGCATGGGCCGATAGATGTTTTGCAGTACTGCGAATTCCCGGATGCTGTTGCCGGCAAGAATGAAGTGATTGTAGATGTCGACTACTGTGGCGTTAATCACCTTGACATATGGACAAGGATCGGCATTTCCGGCAAAAAGATCAAACTTCCGCACATCTGTGGCTGCGATATTGTCGGGACCGTAAAGGGTCAGAGGGTAATGGTTTATCCCGGCGCCTCGTGCGGCAAGTGCCAGTACTGCAAAAGTGGCCATGAGACTCTTTGCAGCGAGTTTGCAATCATTGGCGGCATGAGTAACTGGAACGGCGGCTACGCGGAAAAAGTCGCCGTGCAGGCGAGAAATATTTTGAAGCTACCTCCTGCATTAAAGAGCGACTCAGCCGCAACGCTTGCAGTATCGTACCTTGTCGCATGGAACATGCTCAGAACAAACGGCGCTGGCAACGGAAAAACAGTCCTAGTCTATGGCGCAACGAGCGGTGTAGGAATGGCGACCATCCAGCTGGCAAGGGCTCTTGGAGCGAGGGTAATAACGACCGTATCTGGAGGCAGTAAGCACGAATTTGCGAAAAAGAGGCTTGGCGCAGATCACGTCATCGATAGGACGAGTCAGAACGTTGTCGAAGTGGTCAAGGCCATAAGCCCCAGCGGCGTAGACGTAGTAGTCGATCACGTCGGAGCAGCGACATGGCCCACAAGCATCGCCGTCCTCAAGCAAGGAGGCAGGATAGGCGTATGTGGTATGACATCTGGCAATGAGGCGACAGTCCCTGTGAGAATGTTTTACAGCAAGCAGATAGTGATGACCGGGGCCCTGCTAGGAACAAAAACACAGCTTCAGGAACTCTTAAGGTTTGTAGTCAAGAAAAAGATCCGGCCAATAATCGATTCAATCTTGCCATTAAAGTCTGCAAAAGAAGCCCACAAAAAAATGGAAGCTGATCTGCATATGGGCAAGATTCTGCTCCAATGTAAGAATAGTCAGGAGTAACATTAGGCTTCGCTTAAGGCGAAGACCCGCGACATAACCTATAAGGGTTTTCAGTAGACTTTTTATGTGGCCATGCTTCTATGGCGTTTTCGTTGGAACCTGAGCACGCCGCTCTGGTAATGGGATGACAGTGTATCGGATTCTTACCCGTCGGAACATATCATCAAGTAAAATGGAAAGAGATAGGTCGGAGTCTATGTTTAAGCGTAAATGGCAGTCACGAGCTCGTCTTGCACTAATCTTCTCTTTTTCCTAAGCAACGCTTCCTTGACATATTCAACAAACTGCCTAAATTCCTCTTCCCTCATGGCACCACAGATAGCATCACAATCCTGCCCGGGAGCTAAATCGAGCTGCTTTTGAACCTCCTTTTTGAATTCTTCTTTTTCCGGAGGAGAAAG
>DASYSB010000016.1:0-12810 GCA_036003785.1 Nitrososphaera sp. | reverse complement strand
CGCAGTTTGTATTTCTTGCGTGCCTCTTTGCTACAATCCCTGCCACAAGGTCAACATGTTTTAGTATTACACCTCCAAAGACGTTCCCCTTTGGGTTGGCGTCTGATGGAAGCATCATCATTGTCATTTCAGTCCTTGATTTGTGTGGACTTTTCTTCAAATTGGTTTCTCAGCTGCCCTGCTTGCTATAAAGCGTTTACCAACCGAGTCATTTTCTCCAGGCTAATCTCAAATCCAAACCGCTTTTCTTCCTTCTTCATGTGGCGATACATGCTCATCATGAGGTTGAGGTGCCTTATGGTGCTCAGCTTGCCGTCCATCTTGAGCCTCACTATCCTGTAAACGTCATCGTAATAGTCAAACTTTTCAAGTATTCTTTTGCGGTATTCCTTAACGTTGAACTTACCGTTGCTCTTATCAAGCACATCGAGAAAAATGTCGCAGCAGATAAGCGACGGGATTATGCCCTCGCCGAGCATTGGAAAGACGCACCCAATCGACTCGCCCACCCCAATTATATTTGTGTCGTAAAAGGGCTCCATTCGCTTTGGCGGAGCTAGCCTAATTGGTCTGCCTATCTTTTTTACGACCTTTGCTTCAGGATGCTGTTTGAAGAATTCGTTCACGCCGTAGTATTGTTTCTGGACATCTCCCGCCCCCATATAACCACGGCCGTTACCCAGCGGGAAATACCAGAAATACCCTTTAGCCCCCTTATAGCCTATGACGTAAAACTCGTCGATGTCCTTCACGTTTTCGAGCAAGTATTCGTACGCCGGTATCAAGAAGTCTTGTTGTGATTTTGGCAGCAAAGTCCGGTGCAGGCCGGTGCAGTCGATGACATAGTCATAATCGTCAAATGGGAATGTCTCACGGGTGACCTTGGCTCCGTACGTCACTTTTACATCCTTTAGCAGGTCATTCTCCCATCCATGCTTGTTGTAAGTAACGAGGCCCCTCAAGTCTAGATATTCTTCATTGTTGTTTGGAAGCTCCATTCTTAGCCTCTGGCCAACGTGAAAAACATAGCGAGCAAAGTCAAGCCCAGCTTGATCTGAAAACTTTTCAAGCATGTGTTTTGACGCGCCCCACGCGCAGACAGGCCAGTGGTCCTCCTTCTTTGAAGCCTCAAAAATCTCGACATCATGACCGCGCTTTAGAAGCATGTTGCCCAGATAGCTCCCGGCAACTCCTGCTCCAGCTATCGCAAAATGCATCTGCCTTCAATGCCTGCCAGTTTACTTATAATTCTTGTCAGGATTCGGTGTACCTGTCAGCTATCCTATATCGTATGTACTTGTCGTCAGGCGAATACTTTGGTGGATGTGGATTCAGCGTTAAAGTTCTGCATTTCGGACATTCGTGCAAAAGTGTGTAAATACTGCAGGCAGGGCACTTGCGTATGAGATGCTTCATATGGCCTAACCCGACTGATGCGACTTTTTCGACTCTTCCCGCGTAAAGCTAAAAGCTCCATGCTGCTTTTCTATTGCAGACCTTATCTTTTCGACGGCATTGTTCATTGATTTTTCTGCAACTTTGAAATTTTCTGCTGTCACCACAATCCTGTATCTGGGCGCGCCGACGTAGGTCACCGTGCTAGTTGCACCTCCTTTGCTGCTTTCGACTCCAGCAAGCGTGTTCTTGATGATTTCAATGCCATCCGGCTTTCTTGATGATATCTCCATAATGCCCCTTACCTCGACCTGTGGGATCTGAATCTTATTACTCTCTTCTTCTATCGCTTCTCTTATTTCGGGGGCAAGGTCGATGTTCTGGATGGCTTCCGGCCCTTTCCTTGCGACTGCCTCAAAAGCATCGTAAACATAATCGTACTTCTGGAGAATCTTTTCTTCTATTTCTGCAACCTGCGGGTCTACCAGCTTAAGTTTTGACTTGATAAATTCCATGAACGCGGTCGCCTTTTCGTTCTTTTTTACCTCTATCAGCTTGGACTTGCGCTCCTCGCCGGAGACCTGCTTTAGAGACGTGTCGACCTCCCCCCTGGTCTTGTTGACCCTGATGACCTTGAGGACTGCCTTTTGCTTTGGCCTAACGTAGCGTTCGACGTTTCTGATCCAACCAGTCGCAATCTCTGAAATGTGGAGAAAGCCTGTCATATTGTTATACTCGTCCAGCGTGACGTATGCACCGTGGCCGGTGACTTCCTTAACAGTAGCAATTACAATTTCTCCTTCCTCAGGAAGCCTCTGAACCTCGTCGGTGGTAGTCATTTGCGGATTACGTTACACGGTGCAAATGGCATACTTTAAGGTTGCTCATCACGCAAACAATTCTAAAAGTCGATGCCCTTTTTAGCCTTTATTCCTTTCTGGTAGGGATGTTTGATCTCCTTCATCTCCGTCACCAAATCCGCGGCGGCGATTACCGATTCCGGTGCATAGTTACCTGTCAATACAAGACTTGTCTTTTCCGGCTTTGCAGCAATGATATCTAAAATGTCCTGTTCCGATATCAAATTGAGCTTTGCTGCATAGTTTATTTCGTCCAATATCATGACATCGTATGCGCCTGACGCAAGTTTCTCTTTTGCAAGCATTACTGCCTGTTTTGCAGCGCCCTGATGGTCTCCAATTGAATGGTCGTCGTCTATTATTCCCACGAATCCCTTCCCGGCGGCTATCATCTCAAATTCTGGCTCGAGCCTCTTTGAGCTGGTAAGCTCGCCATAGTACCACTCGCCCTTGATGAACTGGATCATGCAAACCTTGTAGCCGTGTCCTACCGCTCGGAGCACTATGCCAAGCGCTGCGGTAGTCTTGCCTTTGCCCCTCCCGGTATACACGATTATCAAGCCTCTATTGACATTCGAGGACATCGATGTTTGGATGCATACCATGAAAATAAAAGTCAATCTAACACCTACGAGTGTAAAGAGACGATCAGAGTTTTCTTAAATGGTCAAATAATCCTCATGCAGCACTTGTTCTCCGTTAGAATTCAGCTGTCGTGAAAAACTTGAACAAACAAGGAGCGCATATGCCACAATAGTTATTACACTGTGGAACACAGCGTGACACAGTGTAATGCATGAAGAATAGCCGATGGGTCTGTGCAAAGTGCGGAAGGGGATTTAGCAGAAAGTGGAGCGGGGAACGTCATATTCGCGATGTTGAGGGGGGCGTATCTACTCTTATTGGCAGCGATGAGTATGAATTGGGAGTTAGATCAGGAACTTATCTTCCAGATTTTCCACGTCCTGTATATCATAATATTGTGGACATATTTAGGCAAAAATTAAGAGAAAAATTTGTTGACTACTTGGCGGAAAGCACAATCAAAGATCCCGATTCAAGAAAATTTGTCGGCACAATTTTTATGAACGAGGTCTTTAGCCCGGAAACCAAATTCGATACTCGTGATGAGTTTTCAAAACTACTTTCAAAGCTGAGGAGCCAGCCTTGGTCACAATAACTTAAATTAAAAGAACTATGAAAATTGTTCGTGCTTCGTAAGATCATTGTCTCGGGAGTTACTAGCGGCGTAGGCAAGACCACCGTTGCATTGGCCATCATGCATGCCCTCGGCAAGAAAGGCTTGAAAGTCCAGTCGTTCAAGATCGGGCCGGACTTCATCGACCCTTCATATCACACTTTTGTAACAAAAAGACAGTCGCGAAACCTAGACGTTTGGATGATGGGAAAGCAGGGCGTGCTTGAATGTTTTGCCAGTGCATGCAAGGACGCCGAAGTCGCAGTGATCGAGGGCGTCATGGGTTTGTTTGACGGCATGTCCGGCAAGGATGACTTTGCCAGCACAGCTCACGTGGCCAAGATTCTGGACGCACCAGTGTTACTTGTCGTGGATGCGGGGAGGAGCGCGAGGTCGATAGCGGCTATAATCCTCGGCTTTTTGCATTTTGACAATAACGTCAGGATAGCTGGAATAATCTTGAACAACGTCGCAGGGGAGAGGCACGCCGGCTACATCACCGAGGCGCTTGCGGGCAAAGTCAATGCGCCGGTGGTGGGCATCATCCAGCGTAACAGCGACATCAGGATGGAGGAACGCCATCTTGGACTCGTCCCGGCGCCGGAGCTTCATGAGGCAAAAAGGAAGGCAATAGTCGCCTCGGCGAACTATGTTGCAGACCAGATTGACATCAACAAGATACTGGAATTATGTGGCAGATGCCGGCTCCCGGACGCACCCGCGCGAGCGAAACTTGCAAGGAAAGCTAGAATCGCGGTGGCTCTTGACGAGTCATTCAACTTTTACTATGCCGACAACCTTGACGCGCTCAGAGGGAAGGGAGCCGAGCTGGTATTCTTTAGCCCTGTGCGGGAACAAGAATTGCCTGAAGACATTCACGGATTGATTCTCGGGGGTGGATTCCCGGAAGTGCTTGCAGACAAACTGGAGAAGAACCAGTCGATGATAAAATCGATCAGAAAAGCTGTGCAGGCTGGCATGCCAGTGTATGGCGAATGCGGCGGTCTGATGTACCTCAGCAGATCGATAAATGGATATAAGGGCGAGAAAAAGGCGAGAAAAATGGTGGGCCTTGTAGACGCGGATACGCTCATGACAAGCAGACTCATCCTTAATTACACAAAGGCTGAATATGATGGGCCTATTTTTGGCAGGGCGGTCATGCGAGGGCATGAATTCCACTATTCTTCAATTGAAAATGTCGCACGCGATTCGAGGTTCGCCTACTATATGAAAAAAGGAAATGGCATAACAGGCGACAGAGATGGCTTTATCATAAATGAGAACGGCCTCGCGGCATACATGCACCTGCATTTCGCAGACACCAGGTTGCCCGACAGACTCGTGCAGGCATGCGCCAGATATTCACGCAGATGACTACTTGCTCTGGTATAGCAGCAATATTGCGTTTATTATTGAAGACGCCGCTGGGCTCCCGCCCTTCCTGCCCATGTTTGTTATGAACGGCACGTCCATCTTGGCCAGTTCTTCTTTTGATTCTGGCGCAGAGACAAAGCCTACTGGTATGCCCACCACGAGCGCCGGCCTTGTGACGCCTTCCCTTATCATGCTGATGACCTCGTAAAGGGCAGTAGGGGCATTGCCTATCGCTACCATGCCGCCGTCCATGTCCCTGGCTGCGTGGCGCATCGCAGTCTCAGACCTTGTCCTGCCCGACTTGCGAGCCTCTTCTGCAACTTTGCCATCTGATATATGGCACGCGGTCCCAAGTCTGAGGTCTGCAAGTGATTTTTTGTTTATTGCAGCAAGAACCATATCAACGTCGGTTACGATATTGCACCTACTCATGATCGCATTAAATGCAGACTCGATCGCATTTTCATGAAAGCGGATTTTGCCCGTTCGTGCAAAGTCAAAGTCGGCAGTTGCATGTATGACTCGTCTGACAATCACCCACTCCCGCTCGTTGTAATCGTGGCTTCCAATTTCGGAGTCGATTATGTCAAAGCTCTTTTTTTCAATGTCAAACGCCCTTCCGGACATTGCTCTGCTCCTTGCAGTTCCGCTGTAATGATCAGACGCCAAACCCTTTTTCCGCCTCCCTTGCCCTCTCAACCACAAGGTCGACCAACTTTTCGTCGACACCGAGGTGCCGGGCCATGAACGCATTTTTGAAGTTGTGTTTTTCAAGCGCTGCATTTACGTCCTTGACGACATCAGTCTTGATATGCACTCCCCTGTGCAAAAAGTAAGGCATCATCAAAATAACCTTGGGGGTCCTCGCAACGACCTGACTGATCCCTTCTTCAATGCTTGGATGATCTAGCTCCAGAAAGCAAAAGTGGACACTGCGGTAGTATGGCCTAATAGCATTTACAGTGTAAATGAAAGCATCACGGGCGTTCTTGTCGCTGCTGCCATGACCTATGAGTACTACATCACACTCTTTATCACGATAGTTGATCCCTCTGTCTTTCTTGAGCTCATTTATCCTGTCAACTATTAGCTGTGCCATCATCGGGTGGTAAGAAAGAGGCTTTGTGATGGCAATCTTTAGTTTGTTGTCTTTTCCTATCCTGGCGCTCTGCTTCATGGTGTCCTTTAGTTTCATGCCGGGATACAAGAAATACGGCATCACCGTGATAAAGCCAGCCCCGCTTGCCATGCACCGTCCAATACCTTCCGCAATGAACGGCGGCAGCACTTCGAGGAAGCAATAATCAGCATAGTCGTAGCCGGCGCGGCTCTTTGCCAGCGAGCAGATCTCTTGCAGCTCCTGCCGTACTTCCGGTTCCCTGCTCCCTCTGTCAACTATCAAAAGCGCCTTTTTCAACTGCCTGTGCAGGTGGTCGGCCCGGGTAAAATATCTTGTGCGCGCGTTTCCAATATTCTCAGCACAGGAATTAGTTCTTTGATAACTGCAAAAAAATAAGGAAGGTAGCTATGCTACCTTGTAGCTTTGCACTTCTGAGTACGTCATTGAAAGTTGGACTTCTGATCCGTCAAAGCCTTCAGCAGCAGATTTTGGAATGTTATATTCGCGGCTTGAACCCTGCATCACGGTCATGGTGTCGCCCGCTTCCGAAATGATATTTCCGATGTCGTATCCGTCCTTGGACCGCACGTTCTTGTGTATGACACGCTCCCAGTGCAGTATTACTGGTTCTGACATGTCAAATTTATAATACGACACCAAAGTATTTAACATTAATTCAGTAGCAGAAAGAAATTATTATTTTCCATAAAATGCTATATGATTTTACCTACAATTTATCAAAGTTGATCCGGGAGACTGCCACCGTCAAATTTGGTGGGAATTTCTGCTTTGGCACCACCAATTCACCCTTTGAGCTCAGCAGCGACGACGCCTCCGAAACGCTTGGGACGCCTTCGAACTTTTGCACTGTTGTCGACGGGTTTGGCACGCTCACCGCCACCAGCCTGTCCTTGTCGTAGGTCTCGACTGGCATACCGTGTTGTTTTGAAAACTCTTCGAGCCCCTTTACCTTTGCTTCGCGGTTGATGCTGGAGACGTTCCTTATGCTTTTGAACGACAGCCCTTTTTCCTTGAAGACTGTTGTGATGCCGGACTCGATGACGTCCTTGCCAGTGTCCCAGTGCAGGCCGATTCCGACGACGAGTGATTTGGGCCGGTAAATGACAGACTTGCTCGTGATTTCGGGATCGGAAATTACCCTGTCAGAGATTACAAGGCCGGCTTTGAATTCTGGCGACTTGACATGTTCGATGCTGTCAACGATATTGACGTTTTTTGGCAGCGGCCCGTGCCACCAGTTTTTTTCGCCTGCCTCCTGATAGATCGCGATTTTTTCCTCGTTGACCATGAATGCACTCGTCTTCGTTACATTTTCAAAATTCTCTATGGTCCAACCAAACTCCCTGCCTACGAGATCTACCGCGATTGTCTCGTTGACGTCTGCTGCCGTAGTAATGACAGCGTGAGCACCGAGAAATGAAGCGACTAGCCTTGCTAATGCGTTTGCCCCCCCAAGGTGTCCTGACAATGTGCTTATGACGTGGTTTGCCCTGTCGTCTATCACGATTACCGCCGGGTCGCTCTTTTTGTCCACAAGGTGGGGAGCGATCATCCTGATCGCTGCACCAAGCGAGAATATGCAAATCATTGCATCATATGTCTTGAATAGGTTGCCGACGAGATGTGTGCTCTGCTCCGAGAACCAATTTATGTCAATTCCACCGTCGCTATGCTTTGCAGGAACGTAAATCTCCACTTCAGGTATTTTCTGCTTTATCCTTCGCGCTATTTCTATCCCGTGCTTTGTTATTGCAACTATGGCGGTATTGGTCAATTACCCGGTATAGGGATTTTAGCAAAAAATAACCTTTTGCATTTCTTCAAAAACAATGCTTCTATTTGAGGACCAGAATCTCGTAATATTCATTCTCGTACACCTTCTTGTAATGATTGTCTATTTCAGCGCGCTTTTCTTCCCAATATTTTGCAGTCTTGATTCCATCAAGGTCTGGCATTTTACTTATTACTATCCATTTGTCAAAAGACCACGGCTCATAGAATGACTCCTTCCACATACTATTTTCTACCATTTCGTCAAATTGCCTAAGTGGAATCCAACTGTTGATCATTATTCGGTGTTCTTGAAGGCCACCTGTTAACATCATTATTGTTCCGTCATCATAAATCGATCCTAGCTTCTTACCTGTTTGTACAGCATATGGTGCGATGCCTTTTGAAAATCCATTTTTTGCTTCAGTGAGCGTCACTATCGTGCCAAATGTAGAAAGATAGAGCAAGGACACAAATAGGGCTCCAATGATCCCTACTAAGACTACTGTTCGATTTCCATATATTTTATCTAGCATGCATTTCACTAGTACCGACGTCAATACTATTAATATGGGAAACAAAAGAATTAGAAATCGCGAATTAAACCATGAATAAGACTCTTGACCCATTTCGCCTATTCCAATTAGCATTGAGGTTATTGTAAAGATAGGTGGCAAAACCAAGAAAATATGGAACGGGAGTTTGTGCAACTCAATTCTCCTTGCAAGAACAAAGATTCCGGCAATGGAGGTTGCTATTAAGATAGGTCCGTACATGGCAAGCGCCATTTGCCCATATATTGAGGAGACGTTAACTGGATTTAGAAACAAGCTGTCGCGAAAAGGTCCCACCGATGCCTGCCACGCGGCGGAGTAATATTGTGCATTGCTAAATTCCAGAATGTTGCCATATTGATATTCGTTGTGCGTCAGCCAAGCGGCAACTCCACTTAGCGATACAATAGAAATCAAAATTGTAATGGTCCTGTTGCTAAATCTGCCCTTACTTTTTGAAGTAACTGCAATAACTACAGAAATTAGAAGGAGTGGCAGAAACCACGCCTCGTACCTGCATAGCGTAGCCAAAGAAACAAAAATTGCACTATAGAGGAGAGAATTATTTGTCCGATGGTTGCTGTTCATAAAGTACCATTTCTGAAAGTAATACGCAGATGCTACGAAGAAAAGCATGAACAAAGCCTCTGTCATAGCAGTTATTCCCACGTACAGAATGTTTGGATTCAATGCATAGAGCAATGCAATTGCAATGGCCACATAGCGAAATCCGTCTCTTTTGAAGTAGTGCTCACGGATGATCTTGTAAAATAATGCCGAAGTGATACCCAATGACGGCAAGCTGACTGCAGCGCCCGCAAAACCAGAAAAGAAAAGCGAGTCTATAGCTACAAACGGAACAAGTACAAGATGTTGCAGTGGAAGCCATCCCGTCCCCAGTTGCATTAATCCAGGGTCCGCCCAGTCAATAACCTTTCTTGCTATGATCGAGTGGGAGATCGCATCACCATAGTACATCAAGAAGTGCTTATCCATAGCATATCCATAGAAGGCTATTGCCAGACCGACTGCCATCGTGAGAGCAAACATGATAAAAAGTTCGCGGTGTCCGACATTAGCTACTAATGCAACACTGGTCAAATACGATTAATTGATTGACAACAGATGATTTATGAGTTAGAACCATATTATTAGAGGAGCAATTGGTCTTCAGAAGGTTTTTAACACTTGCATATTGATAAAAATAAAGTTGGCAGCTGAAAAGACTTTTACAATTGTGGTTGATCGCAGATTGCTATTTGCGGGCATATTCCTCATATCACTGTCAGGTCTTATGCTAGAAGTATCGATTACGCGCATATTTTCGGCAGCAATATGGTATCACTTCGCTTTTGTTGCAGTATCCGTAGCCCTCGTTGGCCTCGGAGCCTCTGGTCTAGTTGTGCAGTACATTCAAAAGAGAATAAAGGAGAACTGGATACAAAACCTCGCTATCTTCTCTGCATGGGGCATCACTCTTTTTATTCCTGTAACTCTTTTTGTCATGCATTCCCTAGCATCTCAGGTGACTTACCTTCCCTTATTCATGATCCTTTTCGCAGTGCCGTTTTTCTTTATAGGAATCATAATATCTGCTGCATTTAATGCCTTTTCCAGAGTAGCTGGCAAGCTTTATGCGGCAGACTTGATTGGCGCATCTGCTGGAGCGCTGCTGGTCGTTTTCTTCTTGATAATGACTGGAGGCGAGGGCACGGCCTTGGTTGTTGGAATGATTGCAGCGGTTAGCTCCACTATTTTTTCATGGATTGCGAAAAGTGCCAAAAAAAAGATCATCAGCATTATTGTTGTCGCATTCGCAGCTGCTCTTCTCTTCATCAATTTTAGTACTCAGATTTTTGCAATACCCACGGATCCGACAGCACAAAAAGATCTCCCAATATACCTACGTGAACATCCAGGATCAAAAATAGTCAAGACGCAATGGAATTCCTTTTCCAGAATTGACGTCGTCGAGGGAGCAAATGGGAATGAGGGTCTAGTTGCAAAAATTTTCATAGATGGCGGTGCAGGGACTAACATAATATCATGGGACGGTAATCTTGGGAGCAGACAGGAGCTTTCGACCTGGATGCAGTACCTGCCATTTAAGATGATCCCAAATCCAAAAGTTCTTGTGATCGGAT
Source organism: Nitrososphaera sp. (assembly GCA_036003785.1). GTDB lineage: Archaea > Thermoproteota > Nitrososphaeria > Nitrososphaerales > Nitrososphaeraceae > Nitrososphaera. The sequence continues at coordinate 2,371 of DASYSB010000016.1, read as the reverse complement.
CTGGCGGGGGCAGGGATGTAGTTGCAGCGCTGGTGAGCGGTAGTAAAGATGTCACCTCTGTCGAGATAAATCCTATAATTTTTGAAACTGTTAACAGCTATGGCGACAGGGCAGGGAACGTCTATACCCAACCCTATGTGGATGCGCACGTTGACGAAGGAAGAAGCTTTGTAACGCGCTCTTCTGATAAATATGACATTGTTTACATCCCGTTTGTAGACACTTGGGCCTCTGTTTCATCAGGCGGCCTGAGCGTGTCTGAAAATTTCTTGTATACGGTTGAAGGATTCCAGCAATATTATGATCATCTGACCGACGGGGGCAAGATTGTTACGGTCAGGTGGCTGATAGATTCGCCTAGATTCGTCTCCACCTTTACTAAAGTCCTTGAACAGAATGGGGTACCGCAAGAAGAGGCATACAAACACTTGATCATGGTGACATCTGATTCATACACACAAGACCCAAGCGTCACGATGGTGATCTTTTCAAAAGCGCCGTTTAATGATGTAGAGATCAAATTCCTTTCAGAGTCTTTTGCCCACTATGGCTACAAACCAATCTTGATCCCGGGACAAACAACGAAGGAACCATATCCTGCGCTTTTAAATGGAGAAATTAACCTTGAACAGTTTTACGATTTGTTCACAACAAAAGTATATCCAGTAACTGATGACGATCCATACTTCTTATCATTTGAGAAACCACTGCCGGCGGTAGTAGAATCATTACTTTATGCAAGTTTTGTGATTGTGGCGCTCTTTCTAGTCATACCCTTTGCATGGATACGAAGATCTGGAAGAGAAAAAGAACTTGGCATCAGAAGTATGATACCATATTTTGCAGCCCTTGGCATGGGCTTTATCTTGATAGAGCTGGCGTTATTGCAGAAACTTATTCTTCTTTTAGGAAACCCTACTATGACTTTTGCGATATTGCTGTTTACTTTGCTCATATCAAGCGGCTCGGGTAGCCTAGTCAGCTCAAGATTCATTAGAAACAATACAAGAAACTTGGTATTAGTTATATCCGGCATCGCTGTTCTCGGAATGCTTTATGCGGCATTATTGCCAATCATGATATACACCACTATTGCACTTCCATTTGAATTAAAAGCCATGGTCAGTATTACTATTTTAGCACCCATTGGGTTCTTGATGGGTATGCCTTTGCCTACGGGCATGCGGCTGTTAAAGGAGTACAGGCCAGAATACATACCATGGATGTGGGCTATCAATGGCGCATTCTCTGTTTTAGGCGCAGTAATTTCGATTATGCTTGGAATAATATTCGGTTCATCTGAGGTAATGATACTGGGAATCTTGATCTATCTTGTTGCCCTTGCGATATCATTTGCATGGAAGAAAAAGACTATAGTCAAAGCCGCAACATGAGTGAACTGCGCTTGTAAGGTTATAAGATAGATTTGCCGAGTAAAAAACAGTAACAAGATTGCCAGTCCAGCTTGATGATGTCGATGTTGCCATAGTGAAATCACTTATGGAAGATGGAAGAAAGTCCTTCAGGGCGATATCCCGCGAGACAAAGGTCAGCACGCCCACCGTCAAGGCTAGGTACGAGCGCCTCGTGAACATGGGCCTCATCAAATCAGTCAAGCCAGAAATCGATTTGTCCAAGGTTGACAAAAAGAGCAAGGGTGCCCTTGGCGATACGTTCGAACAGCTGAAGAAGCAAAAAATGCACTTCCACGTGTACATAGAAGGCCTAAAAGTAAAGCTGAAATGCGAGTTCTGCGGCGGACCCATCCACGACAAGCCAAAGGTGTTGAAATTTGCCAACTTTGAAAGGTTCTTTTGCTGCACCCAGTGCAGGGCATCCTACAAGGACAAGCATAGTGGTCGTATCGAAATGCTCAAGGAACAGTACAAGAAGCGCTAGTCAGGGTAGTGGCCGATCACTTTTCCGTCAAACTGGAACATTACCACTTTTATTTCTAGCTGCCCCTTTGCGTGCTCGTTCATTTGCTCGTGCACTTTTTTGCATACCAAGTCAAAATAGCCGGGAACATTGTTTTTCGTTATTATTTCTGACACGTGCCGGGCAGTGTTTGCGCTCTTGATCTCCTGGACAACCTTCGGCGGCGCCTTGCGCTCGGCTGCAAGGCGCGCCATGAACTCCATATCAACGTGCGAGCCAGCGACGTGCGTCTGCTTGACCCCCACCGCCATTTTTGTCAGCTTGCCGATAAAGCCGGCAATCACCGCCTTTTGTAGTTTCTTGCTGGCACACTGCTTTATCGAGTAGCCGGCAAAGTCCCCTATTTGCACAAAGCAGTGATCAGGTAGCTTAAACAGCCCTTTCGCAAAGTCCTCGCTACGCCCTCCGGTTGTAAGTATGGCAGTGTCTGCGC
>DASYSB010000015.1:0-11760 GCA_036003785.1 Nitrososphaera sp. | reverse complement strand
AGAAGCATTAGCCTGGTAGAATCAGACATTGACAAATACAATACTTGGTACAATTTAGATGGCATATTCTTTGATGAAATGTCAAATGTAGCAGGGAAAGAAACATACTATCAAACGCTTAGCAATTATGCAGATTCTTTTGGATTAACAATTACTGTTGGAAATCCTGGCACTGATACAATTTCAAGCTATATTGGAACTGTAGACAATATCATCATATATGAGAGTGCTGGCTTGCCAAGTTTGTCATCTTTGGGAGGATGGCATTCAAATTATGATAAGGCTAATTTTTCAGTAATACCATACGCTGTGAGTAGTCTTGATCAGGATTACGTTGTAGGTGCCACAAGCTATACGGGCTTCATTTACATTACAAATGACAATCTTCCCAATCCGTGGGATTCGCTGCCACCTTATTATCCGGACTTGGTGTCAACTGTAGATGCAGCAAATTCAGGTACATTTGTACCGCCTCCTCCAATGCCAGAGAAAACCATAACAGTGAATTCTGTTGATCTTAAAGGAAAACCATTCGTTGGGATGTGGACGACGGTCACAAAAGATGGTGTAACTGTTCAGACAGGATATACCCCATTATCATTCAGCGCGCAAGAAGGCCAGACTTACGTAATAACCGTTGCAAGTTATAGACAACATATCTTCGACCACTGGGATAATGGCAGCACGAACAGAGAAAGAACTATTACAGCAACACAAGATATGACATTGATTGCTTACTACAAGCGATAGCGGCGAATCACGTGACTCCTCCATACTTGCCTAAGGATCCTCGCCGAATCGATTTCTCGATAGTAAACGGGAAAATAAGCATCCTGCTTGCATTTACCAAAAGTAATAAAGAAACTAGCTGCCCCTAGCTCATCTAATGACTTTCTTTCTTAATCCTTATTAGTCTAGCGATATCTTCTGCAGCTGTGTCGATAAGCCCGGATCATCCAAGTCTGTCAGCTAAAATGGTCTTTAACCTACACTCACTTCAATTCTGAAAATCTGATGTTCACTGTTGGCTGACTAAATTATTTATGCTGTTTAAGTATGCATGACAGATATGCGAGCTCAAAAAATACGTACAGTACCTCAATCAGAGATAAACAACATTGTCGACCAAGTCGAATTACCCGTTACACCGGTAATCTTCTTGGCCTGATGGCACTGCAGAATTAGAAAAAATGGTGCGTCAGGGAATTTGCAAATGCAGGCTTGTTTCATATTTATGGTATTTGTTGCGAAATTGCTAAGATGTCGGGCTCAAGATAAATAGAATTCTACAGAGCTTTTTTACTAACTACATTGCTAGAAGAGAACTCCGGATTTAGAAAATTCGACAGGATGGTTATCATTGGATTGATTGTAGTTGGAGCCGTTAGTGCAATGGGGGCGACGTACCTTTTCAGCGCGAACATGCTTAACAATAACGGCCTCCCGCCCGTGCGGATTACAAATCTAATTAATCATGAGGTACTGGCTACCGGGCCCTTAGAGATAAGGGGAACTGTAGCAGATGTGAGTGCACTACGAGCTATTTCAGTTAGAGTTGATGGTGACGCTCCTCTTTCTGTTACTCCGAATTCACCAAATGACTTTTCTGAATGGTCAGCGCGGTTAGATATGACCGCTTTGGGAAGTCACACTATTGAAGTAGAAGCGCTAGATAACCTTGGTAAAACCACGACCACAGAAATATCAGTGATGGTTAGAGATACGGCATCGGTATTAGCGTTGCCCACTCACCAAATCATTGAAGCATCTGGACCTTCAGGTGCATTTGTGAGCTATCCGCTTCCCACTGTGCATGAAAACATAAGAAGTCCTGGCGAACCAGAGTGCACGCCGGCGCCGGGTAGCATGTTTCCCGTGGGAACGACTACGGTGACTTGTGCGGTTTCATATGCCGGAGGCAATAGGCTCACAGCAGAGTTTACCATATCAGTTCTTGACACTACGCCTCCAACAATAACAGCTCCTTCCGATGTAACTGTGATTAGTTCTGGCTCAGAATTAACGAAATTTTCGCTCGGTAATCCAGTAGTAAGGGATCTTGTTGATGAGAATCCCGTGGTATCGAACGACGCATCCTCTGATGGCTTTCCGCTAGGAACGTCGATAGTTGTATGGATCGCATCAGACGAATATGGCAACAAGGCAATGGCCACACAGAAAGTAACGGTAACCGGCACTGTCAGCCACGGAGGAAGTGGCGGAAGCGGCGGAGGAAGTGGCGGAAGCGGCGAATCCGATCCTCCTGCTACCACAGATACGACTGCCCCAACGGTAACTGCTTCTCCACGAGGCGGCGATTATTCTATTGCTCAATCCGTTACATTAACTTCCAGCGAGCCTGCCACAATTTACTATACCAGAGACGGAAGCACACCTACAACTTCAAGCTCGATCTATAACTCTCCATTATCAATATCATCCACAACTACTTTGAAGTACATTGCAAGAGATAAGGCAGGAAATAACGGAAATGTGGTAACCCAGGTCTACACAATCAATACTATTGATGCCACTCTACCCTCAGTAACCATCAGTCAGCCGGCTGGAAATTCTGTGACTGCAAGCGATGGAAAAATCTTGGTTACTGGTACGGCCTCTGATTCTGGAAGCGGCATAAAGGTAGTTGAAGTGAGAGTGGATGATGGGGCTTATGCAACAGCTACTCCAAAGGCATCCGGAGACTGGTCTTCATGGAAGATAACGCTGTCAATAACTTCAGGGGAGCACAGGCTGGTTCCAAGGGCTACCGACAATGTTGGAAACCAAGCATGGAACTCAAAAAATATCATAGTGACAATTCCTAAAGAAGATAACTCACTGGATGAATTTGGCATCGAAAAGATCTACCCAACTAAAACTGGAGGGAATGAATGGTATGTCAATATGGAGGACCCAAGAAGTGATGGCCTTTTCAGAAACCTACCATCCATGACAAAGCAGTCAGATGGCTCGTGGCAGGTATCTGCAAGCCAAGTAAGGATGGAAGCGTGGTCACCATCAAACGAAAAATGGCTCGATATCGAGATAACGGGTTATGCCAAGATGATAAGCGGGTCAAACGAGCTCATACAATGGTATTCTCGTGGAGGACATCATACCAACAGCGACCAATGTCTCGGGAGTGCATACAAAGGCCGCCTTTATGGCGATGGACACACAACATTTGTCAAAGAAGTTACTCACCCGGCCTATACTAGCAACCGCGGCTCTGTTCAAGCAGCAGATGTATCACTTGTAGACAGATGGATCGGATTCAAAGCTGTGATGTACAATTTTGTCGAAAATGGAAAAACATACGTTAGAATGGAGTCATACATCGATAACGACGTCACTGATTCAAATGGCAATCTGGTAATAGGAAACAACTGGCAGCTTGCATCTGTCGTTGAAGACAGGGGCGGCTGGTCTACAACGAATAGCGACTTTAATGCGAGCTGCTTCCCTGTGAACAAAGACAGCACGCAGCAATACAGGCACAGGGACGAGATATTGAATCTACCGGGAGGTACGAGTACACAGAACATTGTAGGCTTTCGCAGCGATGATTTAACTTGGAACTGGAAGTACCTGAGTGTTAGGGAAATAGTTCCCTAATCTTTTTCTTTTCTAGACCGTCCCGCTCTGGTTACTGAGCTGCTCGCTTTCACGGACAGAATCAGGGAATAGACCGTCTATAGTGAACTATAAATACTTATAATAGCCTATAACTGATGTGGGCACAACGATACAACTTGATAAGAAAGTCAGGGACAGATTAAGGGATCTCAAAATACATCCCAAAGAATCCTATAACAAGGTGGTCGAAAGATTGCTAGCGTTAAGAACTGACGAGGGAGAGCTTAGCGAAGAGACGATAAGGGACATAGAGCAGAGCCTGGAGGATGTTAGGGCAGGCAGAACAATTTCGATGAAACATGTAAAGCAGCGAATAAAGAATGACTTATCAGATTAGGTGGACAGAATCTTCATTCAAGAAGCTTCAAAAGCTTGATGGTCTAGCACAAAGCAGAATAATTGAAAAACTCGATGAAGCAGCCGCTGATCCATTTGCTGTAGCAAAAAAACTAACTGGCTTCAACCTGTTTTCAATAAGAATTGGAGATTATAGGGTAATAGTGAGCATTGAAAAGAACAAGCTGATAGTCTTTGTCATCGATCTTGGTCATCGGAGCAAAATATACAAGAAACTATAGTAACTTGATGCCTCGTGGCACTGGCGCTTTATTCTGCTCTCCACTCCGTTGATAGAATTATAGGGACATCAATAAAGGGGAACCCGGAAACTCCGATAATCCTTAGAGTCAATCGAGGTAAGGAGATTTTTGGACGTAAGCTGAAGATTTAACATAACCAAAACTTACCTTATATCCTAGCAAATAGTATTCTGGATATTGTGTCTGACTACAAGGTCGCCATTATTGGGGCTGGCGTGCTTGGGACCTCAATTGCATATTTCTTATCAGCTCACGCACGCAATCCTGAGTCAGTAGTCCTGATAGAACAGGAGCAAAACATAGCCCAACATACGAGTAGCAGAAACACCGGCAAAGTCCACGCTCCGTTTTTGTACGATCCTGTAAAAAAGAAGACCTTTGCCAAAGCTGCCTCACTTGGCTACGAAATGTGGCAGAAATATTCGGAACACAAGAAGTTGTTGTTCAACCGCGACGGCGTGTTAGAGGTTGCAGTAGACGACAAGGGCATAGATCGCCTTCATAAATACATGGATTGGGGAGAGGCAAATGGACTTGACAAAAGCGAGCTCCAACTGCTCGACAAGAATGAAGTAACAAAAATGGAACCAAACATCCACTGTACTTCTGCCATCTATTGCTCAAAGGATGCATCGGTCGACTATGGTGCCCTTGCACTCGCTCTGATGGACGACCTGCATTCATTTGGCTGCAAACTGCTCTTGGGTCACAAGGCCGAGCAGATTGCAAACAGTCATGGCGTTTATTCAGTAACGACAAACCAGGGCACAAAGATCAGTTCAGAATACGTTGTCAACGTGGCAGGTGGTAACTCGATGGACATTGCTCATATGATGGGCATTGGGGAAAGCTACACCGACCTGCACTTTCGGGGGGAATATTGGCAGGCACCTCCCCAGTACCATGATCTCACAAAGTTATCAATTTATTCAGTTCCAAAGCATCCCGAGTACCCATTCCTTGATCCACACTGGATAGTGAGAGCAGACGGCCGGCGTGAAGTGGGACCAAATGCTGTACCTGTCTTTGGGCCATATGCCTACACATGGCGCAAGAACCTCGCTGACTTGCTGCCAAAGATAATAGAATCCTCAAGGACAGGTGCTCGCAAAATAGTCTTTGACAGGCAGTTCTTGTCTCTGGCGAGCAGCGAACTTAAAAGCTCGCTTTCGAAAACCGCAATGATAAACAGGGTACGAGAATTTTTGCCGCTCCTGAGGCCTTCAGCTTTTACCAAGCGTGGGACGGCCGGAATAAGGTCATCAATCATAGACAAGGCCGGCAGATTCGTTCCTGACACTCTTGTGCTCGAGCGCGACACTTCGCTTCACGTGCTCAACTACAATTCTCCGGGTGCGACCGGGGCGCTGCCCATGGCAGCAAATATTGCAAGCAAAGTAATAGAAGCAGGAGTGTTGTCAACAGATGGCAAGCCAAGGTCGCTCTGGGACGCTACTGCAATTGCCGAGAAAATGAAAGTTTGATCAGCAATTTATTAAGGTACTGCCGATCAGGATAGAGTAGCTTGCTCAATCAGGTCTTCCTCGATGCCCTCAAGAACAGAGAATCCAAAATATCAAATGTAAGGGATTCAAGATTTTCAACAATATTGGCAGAAGCTTCATCCCGGTGGGTGCCTTACGAGCCCTCGCCAGAAAAATGCGAATCGGCGGGTGTGGACAGTAGCTGGAACAAGCGATCCTTCCAAGGTTTGTATCTTTATGTCGTAGATGCGGTGGCAGTTACGAGCACCAACAACATCTTGGCTGCAAAGTGGGATCAAGACATAGCCGGCTCGGCAAGAGGCGAATTCCTCGAGTCAAAGGCGATGGCGATGGAGGCATCGGTTGCGCAAGAGGTAAACGGCAGAACCGATATTATCTGCATAGACGGGTCGCTTGTTACAAGGCTGCTAAGAAGCACGCCCGAAGTGGCCTCTGCAATGGTGAAAAAATGTGGCAATTGCATCTTTATCTCAAAGACCTCTGAGAGCAGGTTACAATTTGGCCCGATGGGGTCAAGAGCCGGTGACATTTACTACTACGGCCATGCGGGCAGGGGCGCCGGCTTTAGCGTCCCAGTGGAGACACAGTTTCACTTCGCACCATTGTTTGAAGTCTATGCGCGTCTGCGTGACCATACGCCAATGATCAGGATCGAAATAGTAGGCGAGCCAAGCAAGCAGGAAATAACAAAAATTCTGGATAAGCTGCGTTACCACAGTGTCGCTGGCTACCCGTATTGTTTGAAATTGGCACACAACACTTGTAAGATAAGTAATGAAGATATAGACAGGCTTGCAAGCATATTCAACTTGCAGCATGAGCAAGGGGCGAGGGATGCTCTGAATGAATAAAGAGCTCGGAATCCTGGTTGGAATTGCCAAGCCGGACCAAGTGACATTTGAGTCAAAGAGGCCGGTCAGCATCGGTGAATACGTCGTGCTAAATTATGGCAATGGAAGGGTGCTCGGACTTGTTGAAAGGTCGTCGATCAGCAGCGACGCACTGGGCACCAGCATCCGCAATTTCGAGGAGGCGTATGAGAGCAAACAGGTTGCTGTGGAGAACCAGCGGGACAAGAGCTACAAGGGCCAGGTTCGCATCCTCGGGTATCTTGACGAATTGAAAAAATGCAAGGCTATACTCCCGGCGCTGCCGCCAGAACCGGGTACCGAAGTTTACGAAGCATCGACCGAAGATCTGACCACAATATTTGCGCCCACCGGGCCTCAGTGGATAAGGATAGGAACTCTTTTGCGAAATACCGCAGTCGATGCCCGCGTTAATGTCGACAAAGTGGTTTCGCGGCATCTTGCGGTGCTTGCAATGACGGGCATGGGCAAAAGCAACCTTGTGTCGCTCCTAGCCAAAGAGATCTCAAGAATAAGCGGCACAATGGTGGTTTTTGACTATCATGATGATTATTCAACTCTGAACATGGGAAGCAATAACAGCAACATGATGGATGCAAGGATAAACCCGCGGCTTCTTTCGGCAGACAAGCTTGCTGAAGTTATCGAGATCCAGGAAAACGCATCAAACCAGATGCACGTGCTTCGTGTGGCTTTCACGGAAGAGGTAAAGCAGCGCAAGGGCGATGACTTTTGGGACGCTCTCATTAATGCCTCGGCTGCGGTTGGAACCGACAAGTCATACCGCGAAGCGGCTGCCAAGGTGGTGGACAAGATAGACGACGCAAGGCGCAAATTCCACAACATATTGGACGCAGGGATGGCTGACCCGCTGGCGCTTCTCAAGAATGGCAAGATTAATGTCATCAACCTGGTAGAGCTGACAGAAAGACAGGCCAATATCGCGGTATCGTTCTACCTTGAAGAATTACTTGACGACAGGAAAAAGGCAACAAGGCAAAAGAAAGGCCCAGGCAAATCGCAGCCGCGCTTCCCCGCGCCTGTGCTGGTGGTGATAGAAGAAGCCCATGTCTTCATACCAAAGGATGAGGATACGGACACGAAATATTTTGCTTCCAAAGTTGCACGCGAAGGAAGGAAATTTGGCCTCGGGCTCGTCATAGTTTCGCAGCGGCCGCGCGGTATCGATGCTAATATCCTGAGTCAGATGGGCTCGCTTGCAGTGATGCGCATGATCCAGCAGGATGATCAAGCGCACGTTTCGGCAGCAAGCGAAGCACTCAGCAGAGATCTCATCGATCAGTTGACGTCGCTCAACCCCGGAGAAGCGATATTTGCCGGTCAGTGGGTCAACTTGCCGACATTTGTCAAAGTAGACGAAGTCAAGGAACGCAAGATAGGTGTCGACCAGAAGGCGGTGGAGGCGTGGAATCAGCTGGCAGCGATGAAGCAAGTAGTTAAGGAGTCATCAGAATCCTATGTTCCATCCGGCTATATACAGGACGGTTCCGTCAATTTCTAGGCTTATGCCGACTAGCGTCTGAACCATCATTTGGAATATCGACTCGACGTTCAATCACCCCTTCAGTTGATCCCGGATGTGACTTAGCTTGCGTCGTGTTTCAGGCAGATGCCGATAAGCTAAGTGAAATTACGACTGAAACTTATATACATCGGCCGCAAAACATATGCTCTGATGGCGTCCCCACAGAAGCAGCAGAACCTCAAGGACATTATGAATGAAATTAGGATTCTGAGGCGCAAGGTAGACAAGCTGGAAAATATTGTAGAAAAAAGACTTGTTGGGGAGGTCAAGCCCGATAAATATGAAAAGAAGGCGGTTGCAGAATTTGATAGAAGAAGAAAGGCTGGCAAATTGCAATTCATCCCTCTGTCTGAAGTAGAGGAAAATCTCTAATTGGTGTTTCGAGTTCTTGTAGAAAGGAAAGCTTACAAACAAATAGAAAAACTTCCCATAAATATGAAACCGAGAGTCCTTGAAGCATTAAAAGAGCTTGAAAAAGGATTTTCCGGTAGGCTCGATATAAAGAAGCTTAAGGGGATCAAGCATCATTATAGGATCAGGGTTGGCGAATACAGGATCCTATTTGTGTTGAACTATGAAAATGCGTATGTTTACGATGTTTCCCACAGGGGAAATGTCTATGAATGACTGGGTTCAGTCAGGTCTTCGGTTGATACCGAATAAGACTCGCTTGCATCTACTCTGAGGATCATTAACGCTTTCTCTTGGAACCTAAAAGACCTTAAGGGGGACAGTTACCGCCGAAGACTTGCGTTGAACCTCCCAAAGTGTAGAATTTAAATTCTGTTGCTGTTCAAGTTAACAGAAAGTATAGGATTAATGCTCAATGCTAATCTCCCACATCTCTGACCTCCACCTCGGCTACGCTCAATTTGGGCTTGAAGAGCGGGAGGAAGACATCTACCAGACTTTTCACGAGGCCATAGACGTCTCGATAAAAGAAGGAGTCAGGCTGGTGATTCTTGCCGGAGATCTGTTCCACAATCCGCGGCCATGCGGAAAGGCGATAATCACGCTTGGCAATGCTCTGAAAAAGCTGAAAGAGAAACAGATACCTGCTGTCTTTGTCCTTGGCGAACACGACATCAGCCGGCTTCGCGACGTGCCTTTTGCCCACATTTACAGCAACCTTGGGCTTGCGAAAAAGCTCAGACACGACGAACCTTTCATTGTCGACAACTGCGCAGTTTTTGGTGCAGACAAGGAGCGGCGCAGCAACATAGATTCATTGATAGAAAAGACGCGCCACGCAGAACTGATTGCAAAGGAACATTCAGGTAAGAAAGTGCTGGTACTCCACCAAGGATTGTATGATTTCAACAAGTTTGCCGGCGAGCTCAACTCCACGGACCTGCCGGCGGGATTCGACTATTATGCGCTGGGTCATTACCACGATCACATTGAAAAAAGGTTCGGAAACCTTGGCGGGCCGCTTGTTTATCCTGGCTCCATCGACCTGACGCCAAGCGAAGGGATCAAGCAAGTCGAAAAAGGCTTTGTCATAACAGACATGTCTGGCGAAGAGCCATCTACTAAGTGGGTTCGTCTCAACCGCCGTCAGCAGTTCTGTGTCAAGATAAATTATGGGGACATTGCTATTGAAGTAGGCAAGATAATCGAGCAGGCAAAGGAGTTTGAGAAAAAACCTGTAGCAAGAATAGAGGTAGCAGGAACTGATATTGACTCCAAGGTAATAGCCGAGAACCTGAAGCGGCTAAATGATTTCTGCTTGCACTACGTCTGGCAGCCGCTTCAAGATCATTTGGCTACAACTATGTATGATTCCAAGCCTGCAGATATTGACAGCGAGCTATATCGATTATCCGCAGAAGCGCTTGGGTCTGACGAGCTTGGAAAATTTGCAGTCGGGGAAATACTGCCGCTCGCAGCTGATAGGGATGCACGATCAGTTCTAGAAATAGTGTGGCAAGCTTACAAGGCAAACAAGTTCGGGAGCGGCAAGAAATGATCACGGACGTACAGTTAAAGGATTTCATTGCGCATCGGGACACCAAGATAGAGTTTGGAAAAGGCATTACAATTTTTGTAGGTCACAACGGCTCTGGCAAATCGTCAATAATTGACGCCGTGACGTTTGCACTTTTTGGCAAGCACACAAGAAAGTCAAACAAGAACCTCGTGAGAAGGGGCGCGAATTCCGCTATGGTGCAACTGCACTTTGCGCTCAATTCAAAAGAGTTCCAAGCGACAAGGGCCCTCAACAGCTCCGGTCTCCAGACCTTTTCCCAGTTTTCGATTGTTTCAAACGCCGGAGAGGTATTGAACAAGCCAATAGTGGGTGGCGAGCGTAAGCAGTTTGGCGAGTCGATGAGCAGCGAAATAGCCAAGGTGATGGGGCTCGACTATGAAAAGTTGCGAGTTGCTGCTGTTGTGCAACAGGGCGAGCTCGTTAGAATTGTTGAAGCGCAGCCAAAAGAATTCAAGGAATTATTGAACGGGCTTATTGGGATCGATAGGCTCGATCTAGCCTATGAAACTATGCGCGACGTGATCATTGGCTTTCGCGACAGGCTGCGCGATGAAACAGGAGGTTATACCGACCAAGACATGTCCAAGGTAGAAGAGCTGATTGGCAAGAAAGAGAAGGAGCTTGCCAAATCCGAGTCCGTCCTGGCAGAGTTTGAGGATGAAAGCAAGATGCTTGAACACAGGATCGAGGAGATGGAGCATCAGATCGAGACGATGGAGCCTTTGCTCCTGCAGGTCAGGGAGCTCCAGACAAGGGAGGAGTTTCTCGTGCGTCACGTCAACGAGAAGCGCAACATGATAAGCAGCGAAGTATCGAGGCTTCAGCACATTGTCAAAGAGGCAGCGAGCTCGCTAGAGATGTTAGCGGGGAAAGATGAAGTCTACATGCGCTTGCAGATGACAAAATCAGAGATCGATGAAGTTGAAGCCAAGATAGAGGAAAACGAAGGCTCCTCGGGCGAGCTGCGAGGATCTCTGGAATGTGCCGGCAGGCTTCAAATAATGGACGGCAAGTGTCCGGTGTGCAATTCAACAGTTACAAAAGTAAACCAGATGTTTGACACCGCACATATACAAGCCGAGATCACGCTAAAGGCAGACGAAAAGTCAAAGCTGCAGGTAATGAAGGTTGAGCTCAAAAAAGAAGAACACAAGCTAGCCGAGCAGGAAAAAAAGATTGCGGCCGCGGAAAAATTCCTTACAAGCAACTCTATTAGGTCTGCCGATGACGTTGCAAAACTTGAAGCTGATCTGAACTCTATGCATCAAGATCTGATAAGGCTTCCAGATGAGATCATAAAGGCAGGCGACGACCCATCCAAGATCGCAATCGACGACCCATCCAGATCGCTTGTGAAGGAAATCGTCTTATTGCGAGAGCATGTCAGGGGCTTTAGCCACCAGCAATATTCAAATGCCAAGCTGGAAAAGAGCAATCTGTCCCAGCGCCTGCTTGATGTCATCAGGAAGATAGGGATGCACCAGAGGGCGATAGACGATGCCAAAGCCACCATAGATTCAGCTAGGAAAGCGATTGAGCAATTAAAGAGAGCATCAGAGTTCATCACGACGCTAGACAAGATCCGTTCTGTGATATTCAACAGAGACGGAATGGT
>DASYSB010000014.1:0-96757 GCA_036003785.1 Nitrososphaera sp. | reverse complement strand
GTAGTTTCTTGCTGGCACACTGCTTTATCGAGTAGCCGGCAAAGTCCCCTATTTGCACAAAGCAGTGATCAGGTAGCTTAAACAGCCCTTTCGCAAAGTCCTCGCTACGCCCTCCGGTTGTAAGTATGGCAGTGTCTGCGCCCATTGCAATCGCCACATCGAGGCTCTGCCTTATCGAAGCGGCAAATGAGGCTGTCGAGTAAGGCAAGACTATGCCGGTGGTGCCAAGTATCGAAATGCCGCCCAGAATTCCAAGGCGCGGGTTGTCAGTCTTTCTGGCGATCTCTTCTCCCTTTGGAACAGATATTACGACATTGATCCCATACTTTCTCAGCTGGTCATTGGCGACTTCACGAACAGCCTGCTCGAGCATTTTCATCGGGGTCGGGTTTATCGCTGCCCTGCCTATTTCAAGTCCGAGGCCCGGCTTGGTTACCCTGCCGACTCCCTCGCCGCCATCAATGATGATTTGGCCCGCGTTATTGCTGAACGTAACAGTCGAGCATATTTCCGCACCGTGCGTAGCATCAGGGTCGTCTCCTCCGTACTTTATTGCGGCGCAGGTAGCCTTTCCGCTGTCAATTCTTGTCCAGGCGATCCTCATCGGTGCTGTCATGCCTTTTGGCAGCGTCACTGTCACCTGCTCGACTGGCTTTTCAATGAGCGCATAAAGGGCCCCTTTTGTTGCCGCAGTCGCAGTGGTGCCTGTCGTGTAGCCCGTCCTTAGGGTACCTCTGCGCTTTTTTTCCTCAATCTCACGGGGTAGCTCCTGTTCTTGTTCCGCCAGCCCCAGGTCCGTGTCTTCAAACATTACAGCAGCACTGTTCCACCGTCTATCACTATCGTGTTACCTGTTGCAAATGAAAAATCATCACTTGCCAAGCTAGCGGCAGCCTTGGCGACTTCCATTGGGTCTCCCCATCTTTTCATCGAGTTTTCCATCGCTGCCTTTTTCCTTTCAGTTACAGTCATCGAGCCGAAGGTGGCTTCACTTGAAATGTTGCCAAGGGCAAGGGTGTAGGCGCGGATTCCCTTGTCGCCGTATTCAAGCGCGATATGCTTTGTAATTGCAATCACGCCGGCCTTTGCAATAGTGTAGGGCGAGCCCTCGGTGTGCCCCGACACTGCAGGCGTTGATGAAATGTTGATTATTACCCCACTCCGATTTTTTATCATGAATGGAAGTGTGGAATGGCAGAGACTGAGCGTGCCCTTGAGGTCCACCCGGATTACCCTGTCAAACTCGTCTTCGGCAACCTCGTGGAACCTCTTCGTCCAGATTTTCCGGTCAAACGGATATCCAGCGTTGTTGACCAGAATGTCGACGCGCCTATGCCTTTCGATCACGCGATGCATGAACTTGGCCACGGAAGGCGCATCTGTCACGTCCAGCTCTTCAGGGTAAACCTTACCTCTGATAAGACTTGCAGACTTGTTTGCGCCGACCATGCTTCTAGAACACACAATGACTGTGGCGCCACGCGTGGCGAGTTCTTTAGCTATTTCAAAACCGATGCCCCTGCTCGAGCCAGTGACTACGGCAACTTTGTCCTTCAGCAACTGGAAAGTCTATGCCATCGGCATATTTTTAACATTAGCGTAGAAGAGAAGCCTTGTCGGTCTTTTCCCACGTAAAGCTTGGATCATTCCTTCCAAAGTGCCCGTAGGCCGCCGTCTTGCGGTAGATCGGACGCTTCAGATCCAATGTCTTTATGATGCCTGCTGGCCTCATGTCAAAGACTTTGCGAACCTTTGCCTCGATCTCTTCTTCTAAAACTTTTCCGGTGCCAAACGTGTCTATCATAATAGAGACTGGCTCTGCCACACCTATCGCGTAGGCTACCTGCACTTCGCACTTGCCTGCCAACCCTGCAGCGACTATGTTCTTTGCCACGTACCTTGCCATGTAGCAAGCAGACCTGTCGACCTTCGATGGGTCCTTGCCCGAAAACGCGCCGCCGCCATGCCTTCCCATGCCGCCATAAGTGTCAGCAATTATCTTCCTGCCAGTTAGGCCGGTGTCGCCCGGCGGGCCGCCGATCACAAACCTACCTGTCGGGTTGACAAGGAACTTTGTCTTGCTGTCGATCCAGCTGCCACAGACCGGCTTGATTACTTTGGTGGTGATTTCTTCACGCAATTGGCTCATGCTGATGTCAGGCGAGTGTTGCGTTGAAACAACCACGGTGTCGATGCGCTTGGGGACTCCATCTTCATAAATGACAGACACCTGTGACTTGCCGTCAGGCCGTATCCAGCTCAGTTCCTTCTTCTTCCGCACCTGCGCCAGCTTCAACGTGAGCTGGTGAGCCATAGTTATTGGGAGTGGCATCAGTTCCGGCGTTTCATTCGTAGCATACCCAAACATCAGCCCTTGGTCCCCTGCTCCTTGCTCCTTGTTTGAAGTGGCCGTAACTCCCATAGAAATGTCCGGGCTCTGCTCGTGGAGTGCCGCAAGTACAGAGCACGAGTCGCAGTCAAAACCATAATCTGGCTTGTCGTAGCCTATTTCCCGGATTGTGTCGCGTACGACCTTTTGCACATCCACTCTCCCCTTTGAAGTAACTTCGCCCGCAACAAACACAATACCCGTGGTGGTCATTGATTCCACCGCGACACGCGAGTCAACGTCCTGTCTTAGAAAATCGTCAAGAACCGAGTCAGATATCTGGTCGCATACTTTGTCAGGATGTCCCTCAGTTACGCTTTCAGACGTGAACATCCATCTTTTTACCATTTGTAAATTGACACCGAATTCATTGTTAGAACTCTTTTTCCAATTTGATGAACAGGACGTTGTTGCCCCTTATCACGACCTTGCCATAGTTTGCAAGCACGTCGGAACCGTTGAACTCTTCGGCGTCTGTCAGGATCAGATTCATGTATGAGTCGACGTTGTTCATCCTGCCCTTGTACTCAATTTCGCTTTTGAGCCTCACAGCAACCTTCCTGTTAATTGCACGTTGCAGGGTTGAGAGAGGGCGCTTTGGTTGCTGTTGCGATGAAGGCGAAGATGACAATCTAGCTACTCACTTTTGAAAAAATCGTGGCTCGAATAAAAAGGTTCCTTTGCATGTACTGTCCATCTTCCGCATGTCCAAACTTGCATGTTCAAGGTGCATGTTAGGTGTATTCATGCACTCGGCTGGTTTGCCTGATCTATTATCGATTTAATCTTCTCGTAATCAAACTTCTGTTGCTCCCTCTCGTATGCCTCAATCATTGATTTCCATACTTCTGCAAATTCATTCTGGAACTGTGTGAAGTTTGCCTTCAAACGTCTGCCGCGAAAGTTAACTTCTTCGATATTCCACCTGTGCGCCAAGCCATTGCGAACCTGCTTCATCTGGTTGGCAAGCGAATATGTAGTCTCAGGAATAATCTCTCTACTCCTAAGGAATTTCAGCCTTGAAAAGAGATCGACATTTTCCAACAATTCCTCCAAACATTTCTGCTTTACCGGCATCTCCAGCCGTGATCATTGCTTGAATGAGTTCGTTAACGAGAAATTCCAAATGAGCAAAAGCATCAAGGATTGTTCCTCTGTCATAACTGACATTTTTTGCCCATCCAAATTCAATTGCATGTTTTGAGACTTCAAAATTTCCCTTGTACACTCTTATCCAATCCGTACTAGTCATTAGTAACAGTCGCAAGTTTTTGGGAATCCGTTTTCCGCTGTCACCAAGAAGGAGATTTCGTATCTCAACAATTCGGTCGGAAGTGGATGTACCAGACAACATTTCAGTATCAGTCTTGGATTCTTATAAAGCTGCGATGACCCAGGTACTGTATCAATAGCGGCTGGTGTGAGATATTCATCTCCCTGTAACAGTGCGGCGGATGGTCATTTCTTGGGAATTATTAACTGTTCCATGCTCGCCTTTTCAAGAACGATCTTTCTATCAAAACTATTCTTAAGAGGCTCCGAAACGCTATGCTCGAAAAACGCCCCGATTATTACCTTCCCTCTATCTTTTAATTCATACACGAGGTCTAGAAAATCGTTATCCCCACTAAGCAATACTGCTGCATCGTATTGATCCTCATATGCTTTCGAAAGCATATCCATTGTTATGAGAGTGTCAACACCTTTCTGACTCAAGCCTTTACTTCCTTTCTTTATTGCCCGACCTTCTCTAACCTCAAACCCATCGTATTTTCCTATCGTTCTGAAATATTCCATCTGCTTTTGAAATGCAATCGTCTCTGCGGGATTTGGTATAGCGTCATAATAGTAAGTTCTAACCAGCGTTCCTCTATAGAAAGGGTGCAAGCCTCGAATTACAACGGTCAGTAGGAGTTTTGAATAATGAATATCGACATCTCCGAATAGTTTCTCGACATCCTTCCGCAGATAGTTTCCGTCTATGAATGCCATTACGCGTTTGAGTAATCTCGGCATTTCTCCACTTTTTCCTGTCCACATTATTCTGAGCAATACAAATCTTCAATATAACCAAGGTGGATGACCCCACAAGTCTAATATATGACCCCATACCTAAAGTCAGCATTATGGAAAAGAAGGTCAAGCTGCAGAAGCAAAAGGCATACGAGTACGAAGGCCATCCCATTTTCAAGTACCGTCTTAACCTCCCTTCTGAGCTGATAAAAGAGCTTGATTGGGATAAGGACAGCATGTTACTTCTTGTCAAGATCAAAGATAAGAAGCTCGAAATAGCAAAAGCAGGCTGATAATGTCTCTACTCGGGTTTTTCCGTTGGTGGAAATGCCAAGGGAACAAGATCGTAATTGATACTTCCACGGTATCCGTTGGTAGAAACCGCCATCTCTTGGAAAGGCTACGAGGACTCCGACAATGGCGATATAATGAAAAGTTATTGAAGGAAGTGCAGGCCGGGACATGGGATGCTCTGAGGAGTATGCCTTTCCTTATCTTTTTCATGATTGGTGTTTCTGTCATCCTAGTCGTTATTCTAGGCATATTTCTAACGATTGCGGACTCAATTACAACAAAGTCTGAAGAATATGTTCAGGGATATTACCAAGCTATTCAGAATCCCATAAACCGTACTCAATACATGAACCTAACGGTAAATCTCTATTCAAAGACTTTCGGAGCACAGACGCCGATAAACACTTTCGTGCGCCTTCAACCAATGGATTCTGATAGACAATATAATAGATTTCAGGGAGCCATCTTGCCCCCGGAGTACCGAATTTGGTTTGATGGAACGTTTTGTCGATTATCACCAGATAAGTATGAGAGAGTATATCCGTGTTATTTTGACCTTATGAAAGAGCCAGTAAACGCAACGTGGAATGATGCGGTTTGGAAAGGCAATGCGCTGATGAACTTTACATACGGTGGTTCCTTCAGTGTTGCAATTGGCGCAGGGCCAGCAAATGAGATCGACAGAACTGGAACTGAACACGATTTTATACAAATTGAACCTGTAGCAGCGACCAACAGCTACATCCTAGCACAAAGTACAAACTTGACTGCGAAGCTATCATTAGCCGTTTCCGCACTGGCATTGCTGATAACAATTTCAGGTTTTTACTATAAAGCATTGAAGATATTATTTGTTAAGACAATCCTGACGAAAGGCAAAACATATGACAGCTATTAAGCCGATTATGATCAAGACCATGGAAAAGAAATACTCAATAGAATAAACTATGAGAAGGATTCCGAACAAACCGGCTAACATTAAACTCAAATAGACATACAGTTCGACGTGATATGACCCCATAACTATTTATACCACATGACCCCATATTGTATTATGGGGTCATACCAGAACACCCGAATGCAACGCGGACAGCAAATCGCCCAGCAAGCTGAAATCAAGCAGCTATCCGAGAATGTCTGGCAGGTTCCTTCACAGTCAGGCAATGGATTCTATGAGGTAAGCAGGCTTGGCGAATCCGGATACGCGTGCACGTGTAAGGATTTTACGTATCGCAATCACGTAGTTGGAGACTGTAAACATTGTGTTGCACTTGATAGCTATCTGAAGCTCAAGGCTCAAGTTGTAACTGACATTGAGCAAGAAGTAGAAGAGTCTACTCCAGAAGAAATTACTCTTTGCCCTCAGTGTCAATCGCCTTCTGTCATCTCGTATGGCAAGAGAGGCAAGCGCGTACTGAAACAGATCATGCGCTGTCGCGACTGTGGCAGACAATTCCGCAAGCAGCACGATGCCTTTGCTAGATTGCACACTGACCCACGAATAATTTCGTTGATATTGTCGATGCATTGTAGAAATGTTAGTTTGCGCGGTATCTGTGCAACATTGGATGAAACGTATGGCATTAAGGTTGTCCCAGCTACAGTTTTGAACTACCTCAAGCGATACGAAAAACTGCTGTCTGAATACATGACAAATTGCCTGAAGCCTAAGTTCAGTGGGAATGTCAATGTTGACGAATTGTATGTCAAGATTGATGGACAAATGAAATATCTATTTGCTGCCCTTGACCCCGATACAAGATATTTGCTTTGTACTGTTCTTAGCCAAAAGAAAGACTACAAGGGAGCTAAGGAACTTTTCAGAGAATTGGCTAGAGCTGTAGGACAAGATAAGACTTTCCAACCAATAAAGAGTATTACAACGGACGCAATGTCCTCTTACAAGAGCGCGTTTGAATCTTATTTTCTCAATGACAGCAAGAGTAAGACTGAGAATCCGCCAAAACTGATTTTTGGCGCGGGAATCAAGAGTCTTGTAGGTGACAATAATGTCATGGAGCGCGTCAACAATACCATTCGCACGAGAGAGCGCAACTATCGGGGACTCAAGACGGACGAAACACCAATGTTGCCACTGTTCGTGGCTTACTACAATCTGATAAGGCAGCATCAAGCGATTGGGAAAACTCCAGCGGCGGCAGCTGGTCTTAAGCTGAAACTTGGTAAAGACAAATGGCTTGAGTTGATAAAACAAGCTGATAGTTGGGAAAAGCAACAGAAGGAATCTTGAGCTAGTTTCCACGTGCTGAGAACGACGCGGCAGAACCCGCAATAGGCGCGGTTGTAAGACGCATTGGCCATCGGGTAAACATGGAAAACCTCCTTACACCAAAAGTCTGAACGTCCGATAACGCTTTTTCGATGTTGACCAAGAAATCTGTCATTGGAAATGCCACATAACAGTCCTTGAATGGAGTCCGCGAAGATAGAACGAGTACTACAGTACCCGCTTGTGGTGCAGGAACATATTGCAAAATTCCTTCTGCAAAATAGCCTCTGAATATCGTGTTCAAGTTCGCTGAAAGTGGAGCCATGAATACTATGCCATCACGACCCGCTTGCTTGATAGCATCGTGCAACTCTTGTTTGAGTTTTGTAAATATCCTATCACGTGAGCCTCTTTCAAGCCATACTCCGCCTAGTGTAAAAGGTGCATCAACTTGTATCCTGAGACTCTTCACTTCGCATCTGCATATTGACGCATTAAAATCATGAATCTTTGCGCCTATAGAATTACTGACCTTCGATTCGACATCATAGCCTATACCTTCAAACTCAAACAATAGTTGTGCAACCACTCTGTCGTGCAATAGGTCTGTAGCATTCCAGCTCCGCAGTAGGTGATCATGATCAACATGGAGTCGGCTTGTAAAATGTGCTAACGCCAAGAGATCATATACAAATGAGTCCCGCTCTCTATTCTCCTTGAGATAGTATTCGGCTATGTCCTTTCTTTTTTCGCCCCAAAGGTGCAGTATCGATCGGATCTTGCTAATGGCTTCATTGCCAATATCGACCTCCATATCCTCTGATTTCAGAGGGGCACTAAGACTAGTGCCATTTTGATTCTGTAACACTAGGAAACGCTCTCCTGCTGTTTCTTCGATCGTGATGTCGCTTATCAAGCGCAAATGCTTTAGCATTTCACAGAATTAAAGTTGCCTGTTATGGCAAAAGCCGTGACTGTCAGCAAATACCATGCACCCTGAACATGCAACTTTGGACATGCGGAAGATGGACAGTACACCTTTGCACAGATTCATAAGCAGGTTTCATACAACATGTAGCGAGCTCGGCACGTTGACTACGATTTCTACAGGCTCAATAGTCATGGATTCGCTCCTCGGCGGAGGCGTACGCACAGGCATGGTAACAGACATTTATGGCGAAAGTGGCTCCGGAAAGTCACAGCTTTGTTTCACTTTATGCGCCAACTGCGCGAAGGATGGAGGCGGGGCGATATTTGTCGACACCGCCGGGACGTTCCGTCCTGAGCGCGTAGTCGAGATATCCGGCTCGCCTAGCGCCCTCGAAATGATCATGTTTGTAAGAGCGCTCAATACGGTTGACCAAGAAAATGCAATCAAAAAAATCCTTGACACGAGTCCGAGGCTTGTAGTTGTCGACACTTTGACATCGCTGTTTTCTGCAGAATACTCCGGGCCCGCCCGCCACCTTGCGGTGATGAAGCACTTGCACGAATTGGCGCTAGTTGCGATAAATGCTGGATGCTCAGTTGTGGTCACAAACATGGTCCGGGACGCACCAATAACTGTAGTAGATCAAGCAGGCCGCAATGTTGCGCACGCAGTAGTTCCCTCCCAGCAGCGCGAGTACCTAGGGAGCTCAATTTCCATATATTCGCACATGAAGCTCAAGCTAGAGATTGTCGATGCAGCGAAATCTTCGTTCCAGGCATTGCTGGTTCAGCCGGCTGGAAAAGAGGCGGTACCATTTTCCATAACTCCCCACGGCATATCGGACAGTAATTAAAAATTTTATAACCCATTGTTACAATGGGGCATGTGGATGTGCCAGCGCAAGAAGAGTTGTTGAAGGCAGGCAAGAGGCCGCTGTCCATTGTCCTTCCCACGTACAACGAATCTCAAAATATAGCAAGGATGCTCGATTCAATAGCAGAAACGCTTCCTACCGACATATCCACAGAAATTATTGTCGTGGACGATAATTCACCTGACGGCACTGGCGACGTTGCAAATCAGCATGCCAAGAACATCGGCAACAAGAAATTGCACATTGAAGTGATCAGCCGGCCGGAAAAGTTGGGCCTAAGTTCTGCGATACTTGTCGGAGTTGAGCGGGCTGCCGGCGACATAGTAGTGGTCATGGACGGCGACTTTTCCCACCCCCCACAAACAATCCCCCACATGGTCGAGGAACTCCAGAACCCAGAATTTGACATCGTGGTTGCATCAAGGTACGTCGAAGGAGGTTCGGTCATTGGCTGGCCGTTCAAGCGCCGGCTCATGAGTAGGGGCGCCACAAAGATTGCGCGGGTAGGCCTTGGCATCGAGGTAAAGGATCCAATGTCCGGATTCTTTGCATTCAAGCGGCGTATCATAGAGGGAGTCAAATTCGATGCGATTGGCTACAAGATGCTTCTTGAAATTCTAGTCAAAGCAAAGGGCGCCCGCGTGAAGGAAGTGCCCTATACGTTCACCAATAGACGCATAGGTACGAGCAAGTTCGACTCGTCTGTCATGTTTGACTACATTCGTGGAGTGTGGATGCTGTACCGCTATGGCAGGTCTTTTGCGCAGGGAGAAAAACGTGCCTCCGTCAGGTTCTTCTCGAAGGCAGGCAGGTTCTATACCGTCGGTGCGAGTGGTTTGTTGGTGAACTATCTTATCTCTTTGTCGTTGAACACGCTCATACCAGACCTCTGGTACCTCTATGCTACATTCATTGGGATACTGTTCTCAATGACTTCCAACTTTTTCCTCAACAAGGTCTGGACATTCGAGGACAAGGACTTGCACGCCAAAAAGACTGCAATCCAGTATGGAAAATTCCTTGGTTTCAGCTCACTTGGCGCGCTTCTTCAGCTTGGCATGGTGTACATACTTAGGGAAAATTACAATGTTGACTATCCGCCAGCGCTGATCTTGGCTGTCGCTACTGCATCCATCAGTAACTTTTTGCTCAACAAAAAGTGGACATTCAAGGAAAAACTATGGAGTTGAATCAGCTGCTGCGCGGATACTATCATAGATTTAATGAATTTAGATCAAAAGCCTTAATTATTTATCTGCTCAATAACATGTAACCAACAAAGCGTCATCTAAATAGGTAGCGACCCTCCGTATCAATGAGGGGATTTGGGGCCCTTCGATAGGAGGATGACGCTACCTAATTACATAATTTCTATTCAGAATGAAGCGTCAAAATGTTTTAATGCGGTCTCTTCTTGCTGCCCTCATTGGATATATTTGAAACCTCTGCGAGAATCTTGTCGGCGGCGCTTGAAGGCGCATCCCGTGCGAGAATAATGACCTTGCATCAGCACCTGAGGCACGACGAAATTGAGTGGCTGCTAAAAACGCTTGTAGACAGGAATCTGCTTGAGCTGGATTCACATTCAACCTACTGGACCGCGGTCAACGGAGTAAAGTTTCTGGAGGTTCGATTCAACTTGGAGCGGATATTGCAGTTGCAGAAGACCCTAGTTTGAGCGCCTTTTTCTCGGCTCCATCAGGCCCATCAATTGGTAGCCGTATTCTAGGTTGTGCTTGACGTGGTTTATTCCGTGCGTCCCGTGTGGAACGAACTTGCCGTCAAGAACATTTTCAATGTAGTTCTTGGCCTTTCTTATTGAGTTGATGGCATGCTGCAACTGGTTGTCGGTCAGCCTGCGCCCGAGTTCCTTTTCTACTTCTTTTTTGAACGTTTTGGAATTTGACAGCTTGCCGTATCTCTGAAGGCGCTTGTAGTTTAGTGACAGATCTGTTATCTTTTTCACATCCACTGTCTGAAGGCTGGCAAGCGATCGCTCGAGGTCTTTCCTAGATCTGTTGGTAATATGCATGAGGTTTTCCACCAGCTCGTCGCTATACGAGGGCGGCTCGTGTGTGGCGGATGCCGACTTTTCACTCATTGGGTTTGCGAGATACGTTGCGGCAGGATCTTCTTGAGTGGCAGTCGACTTTCTCTCCTGGTAATACCTGTCCAGGCTGTATACTCCTACCGCTTCCCCTCTTGTATCAACTCCTTTGTCAAGCGCAGAAATTGTATCAACAATGATCCGCGGATAATGCAGTTTCACAATGTCGTCTGCCTTTTGGTAATTTTCCATAATGTCCAGGTAAATTTGAAAAGTGGCGTCATTGACGGTCTTTGCGCCGGCTCGTCTAGAGTCAACTCCTTTTGCGGCGACTGTCAAGAAATCGCACATTTCAGACTGGGAAAATAGCCTGCCGCTGACCGCGCACGAGTCGGCTATTGCCTTGGCGGCAGTTATCCACTTGCCGTACGTGTTCACCGTGCCGAGTGGGACGCTTCCTACAAATTCAACCGCCTTTTTCCGGATCGCCGGGTCGTCGATCTTGAGCAGGTCAAGGCATGCGGTAAGAACGTTGCCAAGAGACACAGACTGGCTACTTTCGCCCGGTTCAGGGATTGATGGCGAAGAATGCTTGCTGTTGGCAGAAGTGTGAGAAACCATTGTCAAGGCTAATAGGCACAAAGTCGTGCCTTAAAGCTTTCGCAAACGACATTGCTCTTCGACACTAGTCGGAGAACAAGGCTTTTTACGCAGGCGGCAGGAACTAGCAGATTGATGGACACCCTTGACTATATTTTTTCAATGCAAAAGGAACTTGCATCCGTGATGGACCTTTCGCGCTATCCAACTTCTGTGGAAGGCAGGATATCGGCTCTTTCGACTGCGATAATCCACGAAGCGGTGGAGCTCCAACGGCTCACAAGCTGGAAGTGGTGGAAAAAGCCAGGCCCGTTCGACGACATGGCAGCAAGAGAGGAGCTCATTGACATCTGGCATTTCGTTGTCCAGGCATCAATAGAGCTTGGCATGGCGCCCGAAGATATTGTGGAAGAATACAAGAAAAAGAACAAAGTCAACCGCGACAGGCAGACTTCAGGGTATTAGCTTCTCAATGTCGACGGTGCCTATCATATCTGTAATTTCGACCTGCCTTCTGAAGGCCATGACATCCCGCTCCTGCGACTTTAGTAATGGGTATGGCCCCAGGGCACCAATTATCCTGCCGTCCTGATCTATACCGTTTCTGGCAAGCGCGAGTAGCGCCTGACCAGCCCTGTGACCCTTGACTTCCTTGCCGCAGACAATGATGCGAGAGAGGTTAGGATTTTCGAGCGCGAACCTAATCACGGCGTCAATACCCCTGTTCTCTGAAAGTAGCCGACCGGCTACTGCAACTTTGTTCATGATATTAGATTTTGATATTTCGTCGAGCAGACCAATGCTCGAAAGGGTACAAATCGCTAGCTCCTTTCCCCTCCCAATGTAGTATTCGTGTTTGATGGGCAAGACTACTTCGCATACCTTCCCTACTGCTTCGTCAAATTTTTTCCGGATATGCATTACAGTCCCCAACTGACCTTGTCGGTTGGCGAAACCTTGAGAAACGGTGCTTCGCCTTCCTCCCATGGGTCTTCTCTGACCCATTCAAAGCGCTCTTGGAATATCTTGTAGAGTCTAGCAAATTCCTTTCCCTCTTCGATTATTTTCGCCCTGCCTTGCACGCATACGGCCTTGTTGCCAACGGAACTGTATACGTCTACTGCCAGAGCGACCCTGTTGTTCTTCAGAATATTTTCGTATTTTCTTGTTCCATAGTCAGTTGCAATGTAGAAAGAATCGTCTTCAAATACATAGGACACGGGCACAACGTGCGGAATGCAGTCGTGGCATGTTGCTATCCTGCACGCTTCATTGCGAGCCAGAAATTCGCGCTCTGCTTTGCCGAATGTCAATTTGCCCAATAATAGAGTTGGAAATTTCTTCTATTTATAGACGCGTGTTGAATTCATTAAATATCATGTCTGCGTAGCAATTACAATGGCATCCAGGGCAAACGTTGCTCAGGTCAAATGCTCGGCTTGTGGCAAGATCTTTCTGACGCAGCAGGAAGCGGACGAGCACACAAAGCGCGACCACGTGGAGCAAAAGAACCCCGCAGGCGTGAGCTAAGGGCCGCTTTTAGTTTTTTTGTCGCCCTTCCACCTGCTGTACCTTACCATGAGTACCCCGGCTGCAATTATCATGAGTGAAATTGCAAGAAATTCCGGCTGCACCACTACCGCGAGCTGTTGTGGCGCTGTAGAGGTATACGAACATTTTTCTTCTCCTTCACATTCTTTGTTCACTGGATACCCTAGAAGAATGACTACGAATGCTATCAAGAGCGCGACCCCAGCCGACGACACTAACGCGCCGGATTTAGCCAGCACCTCAAGCGATGACAAGCAGAAGTTGTTGCCTACGGGCACTTGATTAAAGTTCCGCAGGGTCTAGGGTCACAAAATGGTAAGAGTCATCCTTCCGAACCCGCTTGAACTGGTTGTCAAAGTATAGGAACTTCCGGTCCTTGTAGACATGGCTGTCCCAGAGTTCGTGAACGTTGCCAAAGTAATCTTTCTTTGTTCTGCCCTTCATCCGGAGAAACTCATGGGCAAGGACGTGCGACACACGGGGGCAATTCTTGTTTGCGTAAAACGCGTAGCGCTTGGTCTCTGACGGGCCGTCTTCTGGCCTCTGCCACCATGCTATCCCCAAGTTCTTTGCAGTGTACCCTTCCGTGTTGCAGTCGGTCCAGAACGGCTTGAAGTACGCTAAGTAAAAGTGGTAAACATCATTTCCACGCTCTGAGTGATCCCGGATAAGATATGCCAAAGACATCCTGTCAAACAGCTTGCCTGGGATGACTGGCAAAATGTCTGCTTCAACTCGCAGCTCTATATCGAAATACCGCCGGGCCCACCACTTGAAGAATCGGGACATTGACGCAACGTATCCCCAGTCCTCTTGCTGCCTCTCCTGCCACTCTTCGTTCTTGGCAACGTAGATGAAGAAGAGCTTGTCCGCTTTCAAATCTGGCTCAGCCGTCTTGGTGGTCTGTATGACGGCCGCAGTTGCAGGAATCTTCTTCGCTGCCCACCCAGCCGGCCTTTTCTGGCTTTGGATGAAATTTGCTCGTGTGCTTTAGTAATTTGTACTCGGAATCAAAACCCTTCCCGCAGATCGAGCATGGCTGCAGTATCCGAAGTTCTTTCAATGCCTTACGATCAAATTGGAATGGAATTTAAGCATAACTAAACGAAATCAAGATGCCGAATAAGTTTGAAAACCGATTTAGTAGAACTCCCTTTTCCTTCACCTTTTTGTATGCTTTATTTATACCCTCATACTTAACTCGGCAACTGTCGGATACGATTTAGAGGCACGCGACGGCCTTGTTCATTCAGGCCCGAAAGCAGGATGGTATCAGCTCAAACCGGCGAGTAGGGCTTGTTTCTTAGTAATCTAATTGAGCCTGCAATAGGTATAACGATTTGGAAATGGTTCATTACTGCAAACTGCGCAAGGCACCAATCGAGAAGGCAAAATAGGAGATTGATTTGAGGAATTTGCAAATCCCCGTTAATTCACATTTTCCTTTGCTTCTTTTTTGAGCCTGCTTTTTTCCTCGTTCGTTTCCGATATTTAGTTTGCATGGGCTTTAGAGCTTTTTTAACCCCAATAACTGACGGGTTAGTCGGTGCATGGCTCTTCTCATGGTCCTCTAGGCTACTCTCAAATAAGAAAGGGGCATGGCATATTTTGCATCTGAATACCCTTAGCTGATGCATCAAGTGCCAATTCGCTGGCATTACGCTTAAGCTTCTTTATGTAAGCTCTCTTGACGTACAATTTCATGTTTTTTCCGGAAAGGGAAATAGCTAAGTCCAACCTATTTCGTTTGACGTCCTATTCTAGCCCAATCTTCATTTCTAAATTCACTGACATTGATTTTTGGAAAGCTAGAGCAGGCATACACATTACAGGCTTGATCAAATAATAGCGAGTGTAGTCAATGCAAAAAGCAACGGCAGGAACATATTAAATATGAAACTATGGAGCCCGTTATGGTATCCTTCATTACACTTGATGTCTACATTTACAATATGAGCGGAGTTGATGAAGAAGGAAGTAGAAGAAGAGCATGGCTATCCCTACGATCCGGTTAAGTACAAAATAAACTCAATTCAGAACTGGAACACAGTTGCCCCTGGCTACATAGAGACTGGGCCAGCAAGGGAAGGGGCCCGTTCAGGTCAACTGTCGAGCTTGTCAAAGCTGCAGACATCAGGCTGGAGCATGGTGCTAGATGTAGCATGTGGAACTGGTGTGGTGTCAATGCAGGTTGCACAGCTTCGTGGGCCTCCAGGCATGCTGGTAGGGATCGATTTTTCCAGAGGCGCGCTTAACATCGCCAGGTCATCCGTCCCAACGGGCCATTTTGTTGAGATGGACGCTGAAAACATCGGCTTTGAACTGAAATTTAACAGAATAGTGTGTCAGTACGCCCTGATGTTCTTCCCGGAACCTGAACAGGTACTCCGCCGGTTATGGACACTTTTGAAAAATGGTGACAAGTTGGCGATAGCGGTCCACTGGACGCCTGAAGGAGTGCCTTATTTTAACACAGTGATGAGGCCAGTCTTGCGCTACAAACCTGACATTAGGCCTGAAGGAACGCCAACGGTCCACCGCTTTGGCAGCAGAACAGACCTGCAAAGAATAATAGCAAGTGCAAGATTTTCCAAGATTTCGATTGAAGAATTTGTTTATGAGTATGAAGCGGGGACCTTTGAAGAGTACTGGTCTGACTACATGTCCACTACCGCAAATTCTATTCGCGCCATCATTGAAAGCAAGGGCGCTGGCGTGCTGTCTGCAATAAAGGCTGAATCAGAAACGAAAGCACAAAAGTTCGTGAAAGGCGGCAATATACTCTTTCCTTGGCAGGTGCTCATTGCAACCGCAATACAGGCACAAAACTGATGTAGCCCTTCATTTCAATAGCAGACGTGCAACCGGGGCAGAAACGGCGAGCGTTTCTCTACGCAGGCATCGGCTTTATGGCCGCGGGCATTGCATCAATAGTCTTCATATTCATTTTCATTTATCAACCTTTGACAAACGAGACAGAAGTACAAGATACGAGATTCAATTTGAAAGAAATCCATTCGGTTCCGCTTGCAAGGCATGACCATGTTTCACTCGTATTGCTAGTTAACGGCCAGCAGGTTGTTATTCCGGAAGGGATCGGCACGAAGCCTGAACTATGGCATGACCATTCCCTTGATCAATACGGGTCCTCTGGCATCTCGCCAATGCATACGCACGACACCTCTGGCACGATTCATATCGAATCGGCCACTTCAAGAGAATACACCGTAGGAGAGTTTCTCAAAATGGCGGGGATTAGCGCAGGCAATATAACAGGTGCGACTGTCGACGGGAATGAGCTAGTTGATGTCCAGAATCACGCCATGAAGAATGGCGAGAAGATCCAGCTAGAGGTTAGCGAATAATGGCCTGAACACGACCTACGTGGCATTTATTTGGCGATTGAGGAAAAGTTCTTTATTTACCTTTGCAGAACTTCGATAGGTGTGCTTGCTTGACCTTTAGAAAAGTCGGGGCGGTGATACTGCTTGTTTCGGACATGGAGAAATCGATCAGATTCTACAGAGATACTCTCGGAATACCTATCAAGACAAAGTCAAAGGCCTGGACTGAATTTTTCAACAAAGACACGGTGCTGGCGCTGCACCCAGCAAAGAAAAAGAGCAAGATCAAGACAGGCTCTGGCATGCTGGTGGGCTTTGAGGTAAGCGACCTCGACTCGACCGTAAAAAAGCTGAAGGAAAAGAAAGTAAAGTTCTTCAAAAAGCCAAAGGAAGAACCGTTTGGCAAGCATGCAATCATTCAGGACCCGGACGGACACCTGGTATCTATAGCCGAGATCAAAGAAAAATCGGCAGAAGGCTTTGACCTGCTGGGACTAATAGGGCGAGAATAGATTACTTGCTGCGGTGACCAGGTATACAGAGCCGCCAAGGTCTTCAAAGCGAACCCTTATGAATTTTTCAAGCAATTTGGCAATTTGTTTCTTTGTCATGAACCTGTAGCCCTGCAGCGCAAAGTCAAGTCCCATCCCCATTATCAGCCTGTCGTAATCGGTCTGCTGGTTTGACTCTGGCAGCAGGCCCTCCACTATAGCAATAGTGCCGCTATTTTTCAATGCGCGGAGACAGTTTGATATTACCTTTTGTTTGTCCCTTGCAGCGTAGAGCGACTCACCAAGGTACACAATGTCAAATTCGTTTTCAAACATCATTGATTCGCCTGCCTGTCTAATTATCTTGATTGGTTTGTTCTTCGCGATCCTGCGCGCGATAGCTACTGCTTTGCCTGAAGGGTCTATCCCTACGAAACTTGACTTGTTATATTCATCGTGCACCTTGACAAGCAAGCCCCCTGTGCCGCAGCCAACGTCAAGCAGCCTGCACCCTCTAGACAGAAGCTGATGCAGTTTTTTGTCGCGCCGGACTGCACCGAGGAATGAATAGTGGTCCCAGTCTGTGGCCTGCTCTATCGCACCAATGGTGGATGACATTTCACGCGTCTTGCCAAACTTGAACAGGTCTTCAAAAGCGCCGTACTCCAGGCTCCTTAACGCCAGGTACGAAAATTGTCCACCAAGATAGTTCGGGTTTTTCTTGTCCAAGAGAATTGCCTTCATTCCGGGCTTCAAGTACATCTTGCCATTCTTTTCGATGACAAGACCGTATGCAATTGCGGCAGAGCACCACGCCTGCACTGCATCAGGATGTGTCTTTGTCGCAGAAACTAATTCAGTTATTGACATTGGGCTGCAGGCAAGCGTCTCGAACAGGCCCGTCTGCCTCCCAAGGTGGGCCAGCCATACTCCATAAAAACCGACAGAGTATTCCCAGAGCTTTGCAAAGTCGGCCGAGCGCGCCTTCAACGGCGGTAGGTCGGCGTGCGCCATTCTTAAGTCATTGCACCGGGACTTTCTTTCCCGGGTTCATCGTAAAGTCAGGGTCAAGAAGCCTCTTTACAGCGGAAAAAAGGCCGACGATCCGACTACCATACATCATTTCGATATAGCCCACCCGCGCAAGCCCATCGCCGTGCTCACCTGTTATCGTGCCGCCGCTCGTGATCACCTGGCGAAATACTTTACCGGCTATCTTCTGGATCAAGTCGACCTCCTCGCCAGAGCCAAGGTCCAGAAGCGGCCTTGTATGCATGTTGCCGTCCCCAACGTGGCCATACATTACATAGTCGAGATTGTTTTGCCTGTAGGTTTGTAGTAGGTTGGCTGCATGATCTGCCAAGAGCTCCGGTTTGACTACGGTATCCTCTATCAATCCAATCGGCTTTCTGCTGCCGACTGTAAGCTTCATAATGTCGTTCAGCGCACCTTTCCTTGCCCTCCAAATATTGACCATGCTCTGCTCGTCCGAAGCGTATTCCAGCACCGAGCATTTGCCGACGAGCTCTTCCCTGCATGCTTTTAGGCGATCTTCAATCTTGCGATTATCACCGGCAAACTCCACAAACAGCAGGCAACCTGTGTCACTAATTTTGTCGTGGGAGAGAACCGTGTGATCCAGCATTTCGAGGGCGACTGGCGAGAATTTTAAGATAGCCGGCACTTGCGAAACCGCGCCTATGAGGTCTTCAAAGCCCAGCACCAACATGCACCGGTAATCAGGGATGTCAAGGATCCGGAGTTTTGCAGAAGTCACTATTCCAAGCGTCCCTTCAGAAGCCGCGAAGACCTTGTGCGGCATAAACCTTCGTGACATTACGGCGTCAAGCCTGTACCCGCAAGAGTTCTTGCTCACTTTTGGGTAACCGTTCTTGATGACATAAATATTGGGCGACAATATCTTGAAAACTTTTTCCATCCTGCCATCAAACCTGTCGGCACTTGCAAACCCCGGCTCCCCGTCAGCGTACACCACGTCCACTGCTTCAAGAAAGTCAATGGTGTTGCCGTAGCCTAGACAATGAACGCCACTAGAGTTGTCTGCTATCATGCCCCCTATTGTACAGTAGTTACTACTTGCAGGATCGGGCGGCAAGAATTTGCTCCTCTTCTTAAGCTCTTTATCAAGCATTCCCTTGACGACGCCAGGCTGGACAACTACGTGGTTGTCTTCAATTTCGAGTATCCTGTTCATGTGCTTTGTAAAATCAAGGATTATGCCATCAGATAGTGACTGCCCGAGGAGCCCAGTGCCGGCGCCCCTTGCAGTTATAGGCACCTTTTTTGCAAAGCTATACTTGCAGATCTCCTCCACGACGTGTTCATCCACGGGATGCACGACCGCTGCAGGCTGAATTTGATAGTGGCTTGCATCCACAGAATAGATTTGCCTGCTCCAGCTGTCGTCAAGAACCTCTCCTTTTGCAATACGGAGCAGGTCTTCCGCTATCCGCATTGGCATGAGATAGTCACACGTGTATAACAAATTTGCTCACCCACGCCGGATGAGGGAATAGAATGGACATATGTCCATTTGTAATCTTTTTCCGGATTAAAGTACTATTAAATAGCATAGCCATTATATTATAGTATAATTCACCTAGAAGGGATGGCTCAGACCGACGTTCAGAGGTGCCCTGTCTGTTCTGGCAGGGGCGCCATAGAAATTACCGATTCTGATTGTCCCTTTTGCAATGGCACCGGCGAATTTACAAAGGCCGCCGAGAGTTACATGAAGTCGCACATTTGCCAGTGTGTATTCCTTGATAGGAAGAACTGCCCTCTGTGTGGCAAGAAGTGCCATCACAATACGCCAAATCGGCCCAAAATCCTAGTTGCGCCGCTATAAGGTTTAATAGCCGTTTGGCCTTTTTCCTAGTTGTTGAAGACAATATCCAAGGCCAATGAAAGTGCTGCGGCTGCGTGTACTTTTTGCAATGCCAGTATTCCCTATGGCCAGAGCTTGTGCTTGGAATGTATGAAGAAATACAACATCAAAACTTTTGATCTCAGCAACGACGGCTGTGGCTGTGACGAGTAAGAAGAAGAGGGGTCAGCGATTGGTATACGTAATCATCTAGATCATACAGCCACCACATCTTCATCCCCCAGTCAATCGAGGCCAATTCTATCCATTAAGTCTTTGGCTTGTTTTCGTTTTGCAAGAGTAATTTTGACCGCAACCAATCCCTCAAGAGGCTGGCCGTATAGAACAACAGCATCTAGTGGTGACATCGCAAAAAACGGAACGGCCAGCATGTCTTCTTCACCATCTACTAGTACCCGCACAGGAGGGGGCATTTTCAGGGCTTCTTGCAAAACTTTCACTGCCTCCTCCGAAATTGTGCCGGCAGGATTTGCACATCGCAATTCCTTTGCCCGATAGTTTGTTGGGTAGCTTCGGCTTGACCTCCTTTCTCTGCCGTCGATAACAGCTATGTCCGGCGTCATGCCAAAAGACACAAGACGTTCTGTGGTCGCGTCTCCTACTGCAATTACTTTTTTGGAGCCTTTTAGCATGCGCAATATTTTTTGTTTTGTCACTCGTCTGTCTGGAATCAGCGTACCAAACGGTTCTTTTAAAAGACGGGCATCTTTTAGGTTTAGCGGCATTATTCCTTTTTGGCCTGCTCACTTGCCTGGCGTTCAGCCTGTTCCTGTGCGTGCATTTCACTGGCGATAATGCTTATCCTGCCTGCGATCACCTTGGCGGCCTTTGTGAAAGCATTTGACTGTACTGACTCTGGCTCTGTTACAACTGAAGGCTTGCCGGTGTCGCTTCCCTCCCGGATTTTTGGGTGAAGCGGGATCTCACCTATAAATGGGATTTTGAAATCCTCGCTTATCTTTCTGCCGCCGCCCTGCCCAAAGAGATAGATCTGCTCGCTGCAGTGTGGACATTGCAGGTGGCTCATGTTCTCGACGACACCGATTATCGGAACATTGAGCTTGTTGAACATGCCTATGGCCTTGACGGCCACATTCATTGCAACATCCTGCGGCGTAGTGACTATCAGTATGCCGGTGATTGGTATTGTTTGTGCTATCGTCAGCGGCGCGTCACCTGTTCCTGGCGGCAGATCAATAATCAAATAGTCAAGCTCGCCCCAGTTTACGTCTGTCAAAAACTGTTTGACGATTCCGGAAACGATTGGACCCCTGTAAATGCCGGCCTGCTGGGACTGCTCGTAGAAAAAGCCCATAGAAATAACCTTGATGCCTTCAACAATAGGGGGCTGGATCTTGTTGTTGAGAACTTCCGGCGATGCTTTCAGTCCGAGCATCAATGGAACGCTCGGCCCGTAAATGTCGGCGTCAAGAAGGCCCACTTTTGCGCCTGTCTTGGCCAGCGCAAGCGCAAGATTCACAGAAACCGTGGTCTTGCCGACTCCGCCCTTGCCGCTTGCGACTGCGACAATGTTCTTGACTCCCGGCAAGAGTTCATCCATCGAAAGAGCTCTGCCTTCCATGACCCTGGCTGTGACCCTCATGTTGAATTCCTTGACGCCAATGCCGGCCATTGCTGCTCTAACATCACGTTCTATGTCACTATTGAAGGGACACGCGGGTGTGGTCAGCTCTAAAGTAAAAGCGACCTTGCTGTCGTTTATCGACAGGTCCTTTATCATGCCCATTGACACGATGTCTTTGTGAAGTTCAGGATCTACAACTTTCTTTAGCGAGCTGAGAACCTGATCCACTGTCACCATTGTATCAAAAATTTGACTTGACCGTATTTAAATCATCGTTTTACTGAACAAAAAAGTCAGGAGGGGAAAAGTTTTCTTACATCTTGGAACCTTTTCCTCAGCGTGACGATGCTGATGTCGCCAGCGACTGCCACCTGAGCCTGGCTGACGTTTTCTCCTTCCCTTAGGCATGCCGCGTACAGCACCGCTACTCCTAGCGCATTCGGGTCCTTGCCATGCGAGATGGGGTCGTTCTTTATTGTCGAAAGCATATCAAGGGCACTCCTGTAGGTTTTTTCGCTCACCTTGGCCTTGTTTGAGATTCTTGCGAGGTACTTGTTTGAGTCGATCACTGGCAGCCTAAGCTCCAGGTTCTGCACTAGCAGCCTATAGCACTTGCCAGCAAATATTGCGTCGGTGTTTGCAGCTACGGATATTTCTTCCAGAGTGCGCGGCACTGACAGGTCCCTGCATGAAGCATATACCGCTGCTACAATCAGGGCACGGATTGATCTGCCCTTGATGATCTTTTTGTCAAGCGCCTTTCTGTAATTGTATGCTGCCTTTTCAATGAGCGTATCGCTTAGCGATAGTTTGTCCTTTATTGTGCTTAATATAGCAAACGCGTTCTTCAGGTTGCGATGGTAACTGCGGTTATTGCTCGAGATCTTGTTCCACCGACGCATTCTCTGCACCTTGCTCCTCTGCTCCGCACTTATCGCAACACCATTTGCGTCCACGTTTGAATATGAAATGAATGTTGAAAGCCCCATGTCGTGGAACGCAAGTGAAGAAGGCATGCCGGTCCTGCTCTTACTTTCAATGTCATCGCCAGAATATGATCTCCATTCCGGACCCATCGATTCGATGTTGTCTTTGACAACCATGCCGCAAGAAGAGCAAATCGCTTCGCTCGTTTCAGAATCAAAAACGATCGAGGTGCCATTGCAGAGGGCGCAAACATCTGCCTGTTCTGACGCAAGTTTGTAACTCATACTGTCGACGTCTTGTGCGTGAATTTCATTTAAGCCCCATGTCTACATCGCATACAATTGTGTTACACTGTACTGCAAGCTGCTACATAACACTCTATTATAACACAGATTCGTGCTCCTTAAACACAATATCATGTTTTAAACACCAAATGCCAGTGCTAGCGGAGGACGCGCGTACTTCAATCACCCGGTCGTTCAGGTTCGAGACAGATGTGCTTAGGGTCCTTGACGAAGAAGCTGAGCGCATGGGGATTTCGGTAAATGCACTCGTCGGGATCGTGCTGCGCAGGTATGCAGAGTTCACCCGCTATTTGTCGAAGATAGACATGGTCGTTATAAACCGGGAAGTCCTGACATCACTTCTGGAACAACTAGGCGAAGACGATCTTTATAGGATGGGCCTCAAGCTCGGAGAGACTGTGCTGTCAGACACCGTTATTTTCTGGAAAAAGGAGATGACAGAGCGGGCAGTCATGGAATATATCGAGAAGATAATCTGCAGGTATGGCCACCTCGGGACTTATGACGAAAAGCAAATGCCAGGGGGCGGAATGGCGATCGTGATCCGGCACAGGCTTGGAAAAAACGGCTCACGCTTTTTGGAAGGCTACCTGCGCGCGGGGCTGAAAATCACACTTGGCATAGATGCCGGCTTTGAGGTTACCGATTCGTCAATAAAATGCCAGCTTCCCGCTAGAACGTAAACCCCCTTATAAGGCAAAAGTTCATAATGACCCGCCAATCAAGAGTGCGTATATTATGTTTGCCATCGTTCACATGAGCGACGTTGTGAGGATTCCTCCAAACAGGCTGACTCACTCTCTTAAAGACGCGGCTATCCAAATACTTAAGGAAAAGTACGAGAGTATGATCAGCCCCGATGTTGGCTATGTCATCATGATAACTGATGCCGACACAAGTTCGGTCGGCAAGCTGGTCGCTGGCGACGGCGCAACCTACCACAAGGTCACTTTCAAAGCGCTTACGTTCTATCCCAAGCTTCAGGAAATAGTTGAAGGCGAAGTCGTCGAAATCACTGACTTTGGTGCTTTTGTGAGAATAGGCCCGACCGATGCTCTTCTCCACCTCTCTCAAATCACTGATGACTACCTCAAGAGCGACGTCAAACAAGGAGTCATTGTTGCAAACCAGACGGCAAGGTCGCTCAAGATCGGATCGAAATTGCGGGCAAGGATCACGGCAGTAAGCCTTGGCAAGGGTGCAGGCATGGGCAAGATAGGCATAACGTGCAGACAGCCGTTCTTGGGCGCGGTGGAATGGATCGCGGAAGAGATTAAAAAGGCCAAGAGCGGAGGCGAAAAGGAAAAACCGGCTGGTCAGACAGTTGCTCCAAAGGAAAAGAAGGGAGGGGACAAGAAGTAGTTGGCAAAGGAAAAAGCATGCAGGAAGTGCAAAGTGATAACTACTGGTAAGGTATGCCCCAATTGTAAGTCAACAGACCTCAGCCCCGACTGGTCAGGAATCATACTTGTTTTCGAGCCTGCCAAGTCTCTGGTTGCTAAGACCCTTGACATCACCACCGCCAACAAGTATGCCCTGAAGGTTTCATAGGTTGCAGGATCTGCAGACATTTTTTAATGTCAGGGAAATGCTTGCAGACTTTTTGCTGGAAGATATTGGTACAGAAGACATCACCAGCAACAAGATAATTCCAAATGACCTTTTTGCAAGAGCTCAAATCATATGCAAGTCTTGTCCGGCAATAGTCTGTGGTCTTGAAGAGGCAGCCATTATTTTTGAGATTTGTGGCTGCACAAGCGAAATTCTGACTAAGGACGGATCTAGGGTCAAAAAGAGGAGGGTCGTCATGAAGGTGTCAGGCAATGCCCGCGCAATCTTAAGGGCTGAAAGGGTTGCGCTCAACATAATAATGAGAATGAGCGGCATAGCCACCGAAACTGGGCGAATGGGCGAGCTCGCCAAGGGGGTCAAGATACTAGCCACGCGTAAGACCGCAGCAGGCTTGCGCTATTTTGATAAGAAGGCGGTCGTTGTGGGCGGCGGCGGCACACACAGAATGCGGCTTGACGACATGGTGTTGATAAAGGACAACCACATTGCCCTTTCCGGCCCTGCAGAAAAATGCGTCAGCCTTGCCAAGAAAAATATTGGCTCTTCTATCAGGATCGAATGTGAAACAAAAAACATGAAAGAAGCGTTTGCCGCAATTTCAGCCGGAGCGGACATTATCATGCTGGACAACTTTACCCCAAGAGAGGCTGCCAACACTATAAGACAGATTGCTAAGATGGGCATGCGCAAGAAAGTAAAAATAGAGATTTCTGGCGGCATCAACGCAAATAACATAAGGCAGTTCGCGCAAGCCAAACCTGATTTTATTTCGCTAGGCTACATCACGCATTCGCCAAAAGCGATCGATTTCAGCCTGGAAATTATGAAATAGATAGCATGCGGTCTATCGCAAGCTTTGCTTTATCTGCAACATCTTTCGGCACTTTTACTTCATAGACATTATGCGCAAGAGAATTATACACCTTTTCGAGTGTGATTTTTTTCATGTACTTGCATACTGCGTCCTGCTTGATCGGTATGAACTCCTTGTCAGGGTTCTCCTTCTGCATTCGGTATAATATGCCTGTTTCAGTTGCGACGACAAATTGCTTCGCGTCAGACGCCTTTGCATGCTTCATCATGCCTTCTGTTGACAGTATGTGGCCTGTCTTGGCTAGGTCGCCCTTTGACATGTGGTACATCGTCGAAGATGTGCAGCTGCATTCTGGGTGAACAAGAAAGTCCGCGTTCTTGAATGTTGCAAGCATCTTGTTAATGTCCTCTGCCTTTATGCCGGCGTGGACGTGGCACTCACCAGGCCATATGTACATATTCTTCCTCTTAGTCACTTCTACAACATACGAGCCCAAAAACAAGTCTGGCAAGAAGAGCACCTCCCTGTCCCTAGGTATGCTGTTTACCACATTGACCGCGTTTGAAGACGTGCAGCAAAAGTCAGATAGTGCTTTAACATCAGCAGTAGTATTGATGTAGCTTACCACCACTGCGTCAGGGTGCTCGGTCTTCCAGGCCTGCAATTCATTAGCGTTAATGGTTGATGCTAGCGAGCAGCCAGCCTCGAGGTCAGGTATCAGAACTTTCTTTTGAGGGCACAGAATTGAGGCGGTCTCGGCCATAAAGTGGACGCCGCAAAATACGATAATGTCTGCGTCGGTTCTAGCCGCGTTCTTTGAAAGCGCAAGGGAGTCGCCTATAAGGTCGGCAACGTCTTGCACTTCTGGCAACTGGTAGTTATGCGCCAGAATCACCGCGTTCTTTTGTTTCTTCAACGCAAGGACTCGGCGTTTATAGTCAAAATCTAGCATCGTCATGTCTTTTGATAAACATCAGTATTATAGAGGCTCTACATTTAAAGTTGTACAATCGAGGATAACGCTGCCTCTGAAATCAAAATCGCAGGCAATACTTGCCACCATTGGTGCATGCATACAAATATAAATATTCAAGCGACAATTGACATACAGAGATTAATGCCAACACACGGATCACTTACAAAGGCCGGCAAGGTACGGGGCCAGACCCCAAAAATCCAGGGTAAACCACGCTTGAGCCCAATCGCGAGACTTCGCAACAAAGACAATTTTGTCAAGCGTTTTGAAAAAAAGAGGCTCCCGGGTCAAAAGAAACCAGAACGCCGCGGTGGCAGAAGGTAAAAATCCTTCTAACTTTCTTCTTTTTAGCTAGATGCCGAAGAAAAAGGTCGGGCTTGTAGGTTGCGGCACGATTGGAAGTCAGCTTGCGATAACTTTAGACTCTAATAAGATAGCCAATGCTTCGCTCGTGGCGATCTTTGACATCGCCGTGAGCAACCTGCAGAACCTGAAGTCAAAATTATACAGCAGCCCTGGCGCTTATTCTGATTTTGGCGCGTTTCTCGCTTCCAGTACAGACATCGTCGTCGAAGCGGCCTCGCAGAATGCCGTGAGAGAATTTGGCAAACTAATACTTGAAGCTGGCAAGGACATGATGATAATGAGCGTTGGCGCGCTTGCGGACAAGAACTTGCTTACCGAGCTGACGCAAGCGGCTGCAAAGAAGAACTGCAGGATATACATCCCCACAGGCGCGATAGCAGGCATCGACGCGATACGAAGCGTAAGGCATCTACTCGATTCTGTCACGCTTATAACTACGAAAAACCTGAAATCACTGGCAGGCGCCCCATTTTTTGAAACAAGTAAGATCAAATTAGATAGCATAACTAAAAGTACGGTTATCTATGAAGGCACTGCCGCAGAAGCGGTCAGGAAATTCCCAGCAAATGTCAACGTGGCGGCGGTGTTGAGCCTCGCAGGAATAGGAGTAGACAAGACCCGGGTAAGGATTGTGGCCGACCCGCAGGCAACAACGAACCAGCATGAAATCGCCGCGGCCGGCAGTTTTGGCGAGATGAGAATAACAGTTACCAACGTGCCAAGCCCGGGGAATCCAAAGACGAGTTTCCTTGCAGTTCTTTCAGCGATAGAATGTCTTCGCTCGATATGTGACGATCAGATGAGAATAGGATCATAGGCCGGCTTCTTGATTTATATATGGTTGCCGCTTGAAAAAGTTCACGTATGAGTTACGGAAGAAGAAACGACAATTTCGGTCCAAAACCAGTTGAAACTGGTAAGGAATACGACGTGCAAATTACGGAAATCAGCCGCAAAGGTGATGGTATTGCAAGGATACAAGGATTTGTTATCTTTGTAAAAGACGGCAAAGTAGGTCAGAACGCAAAGATCCGCATCAGCCAGATCGGACCAAGGTTCGCAACAGCCGAGGTCGTCAACGGTTCGGTATCTGCTGCACAAGACACACCAACAAGTTAGAAACTGCTGCGTTCTGACAAACGTTCGCAGTACTCTTTTTTATTCAACATCTACCTTTTCAACAGTCCGCTTTATGAATATCCTCGCATTGTTCAATGCCGTGACCAGCGCTCTCAGGATAAGATCTAGTAGACTTCGGATCAGTGATTTTTTACGTTCTTGCCATTTGTACCGGCGGTACCGCCGGGCAGCAAGCTCTTCTGATGGCGTGTTATCAAAATGTCAACATTGCCTTTTAACCGTTAGTTGGCCCAAAGGAATTTAGGTGATCTCCACGCCAGAACATCTTGAATGCGCAACAACATAATCGCCATAGTTGCTATTTCTTTCGCAACTGTGGGCGCATTATGGGGAATTGGGAACCTGATGAATCCCGCGCCAGAAGGAGAACTACCTGTAGAAGACATACTCCTGATAGCGCAGCGAAGTACATTCAACGGCACCAACCCAGAAATACACGTGACAGTAGGCGTGCCAGCAAAACTGGTAGTACGCAACGATGATGCCGTAACACACGACCTGAGAGTGGATGGAACGAAAAATAGCGGGATAACGCCGATCAACACGGCACCTCTGCGTGGTGGCCAAGATTTTCTTACTGCCATAGTCGCAGAGAAACCAGGCACCTATGAATACTACTGCTGGTACCACCCAGACATGCGCGGCAAAATAGTCGCCAAGTAATGTCACGGCGTTGCAGAAACTTCATTCAGATGATCTATGGTTGCGATAGTATGGTTTGTCTTTTGAGTGTGTCAACGGAATCCGAATCTGGAAGGATATTTGTTTGCGCGCAGCGCAGGGATATGATCATAGAACAATAGCAGACCTTTACAACACTAAGGCGCAAATGTTCAGGCAGCACCTGCGAGCTTGACTATAGTCAACACGTCTTCGTCTTCAAGCTTGTGGTCCAAGCCCACTTTCTGCCCGGCGAATTTCGCGCTCTTGCCCCATACCAGCCCATAGCGGAAGTTCTTTGCCATGTTGCGGTGGATCTTGTTGCATACGTCCTGCACAGTCGAGCCGCTCTTCATTATCATGGGCTCTTCGTAGTCCGTTTCGCTGCCCTTTGGCTTCATGTAAATTCTAATGAAATCTAACCTCTGGTACATTGCTTCCTTTAACGCGTCGACATTGATATTCGAATCTGCTGATATTGGGATAAAGTTATTTCCTATTTTTGCCTGAACTTCTTGAATGAAACCTTTGTTTACTAGATCTATCTTGTTTAGTACAGCAAGCGAGGGTACGTAAACGCGATTACCGTTAAGAACGTCGATGAGTTGTTCGTCAGTAAGATTTGGTTCACGAATAATAATTCGTCCGTTGTGTATACCATAGAGCCTCGCAATTTCCTTGACGAGACGCTCTGACGTCTTAATTGGTACCTGTGCATTAACAGATACGCCGCCGGTCGATGTTTTCTCGATCACCACATCTGGCGGTTTCTGATCTACTTTTATGCCAGCTTCTGATAATTCTTTCTTTAGAATATCCAGATGATGTGGTTGAAAAACATCCAATACTATTAGAACAAGGTCTGAATTCCTCGCTACCGAAAGAACTCGTTTTCCAAATCCCTTGCCGCCCGAAGCGCCTTCAATGATGCCTGGAAGATCCAGTACTTGAATTCGCGCACCTCGGTATTCCATCATTCCAGGTATCGCTGTGAGCGTAGTAAAATGGTAAGAGGCAATCTTGGATTTCGCGTTGGTAAGTTTGTTTAAGAGTGTGGACTTGCCTACACTGGGAAGGCCAATAAAGACTATTGTAGCATCGCCGGCTTTCTTGACGTCAAATCCAATGTTTTCTCCGCCTGTATGGATTGTTCTACCATGGAGATTTTCTTCCTGTTCTCGCTTGAGCTTGGCTATCTTGGCCTTGAGCAGACCTATGTGGAACTCGGTCGCCTTGTTAATTTGGGTCTTATGTATCTGGTCTTGTATCTCCTTTATCTTCTCTGGGATGCCCAAGGATAGCTATCCTTGGCGGCAAGGCGATAAAAATATTGTTAGTTCGGATGAGGGTTCCGTCCGTAGGACAATGCACGTAAATCAATTGCGTCTCGGGCGACATTCCAAAGTTGCGTTTATATCTTGTACGCTATGGAGACTGTCAGGGCTCCGGTGGTGTAGTCCGGCTAAGCATTTCGCCCTCTCAAGGCGGAGATCCCGGGTTCAAATCCCGGCCGGAGCACTTTTAGTTTAGTCTCCCTTCGTAGCCTCTATGCCGGTTGACAAATAGAATAGATGTTCAAGATCGCTGCAATTACATTGATTTCTTGCCACACTCACAGCAGCGGTTCAGATATCTGTGACGATTTGCGTTTCAAGTCATACCATGCAGCGACCCGGACAATCTAGTCATATCTCTCGATCGTCTATAGACAATGTTTGGGAGGAAGCCGGATTGCTAGAATTGACGCGAAAGAGATGATGTATATGCAAGGGGTGTGAATAGTCAGTATGTTAAAATCTATTGAGGCTGAAATAGCGTACAAATGCAACATATGCGGCGAACTGTTCAATTCACCGGATGATGCTCAAGACCACAACCAAACGGCCCACACCGAATCTGAGCTAAAGGACGATTCAGATCGCGGGTTGTAGCACCATCTAATTTAGGCGGACTTGCTAAATAGCATGATGACGATGATGGAATAGATTGGATACCCTCGTAACCGGACTTTTGGTCCTTGTGGCGACTCTGTTCTTGCTGGGCATAGTGATATTTATCATGGCGCGAAGCCAACAGCTAAAGCAGATAGCCGCCTTCAGGTGGCCCCATCGCCTAACCAAAGAAGATATGCACGATATTGGTTAAGCTGTTTTTTATCGTTTGAAAAATATTCAAGCTTTGGCAAGATAACTGAAACATGCAGGAAATAGTAATTAACAGATACAACGGTGTCCTCGCTCACTTTTATGTGAGATAAGTCGTCGCATCGGATGCAATGAAGAAGGCGATATGGTACGGCGATGAAGGTGCTTACACATGAAAATCAACAACCAAGAATCAGTTATCCCGACTAGAATCCATCGCGTTGTA
This sequence comes from Nitrososphaera sp., assembly GCA_036003785.1. Lineage (GTDB taxonomy): Archaea > Thermoproteota > Nitrososphaeria > Nitrososphaerales > Nitrososphaeraceae > Nitrososphaera. The sequence continues at coordinate 66,370 of DASYSB010000014.1, read as the reverse complement.
ACGGCCGAGGATTCGGCAGTCCGGTAAAATTCTCTTCATTTTTCTGCCCATGCGGGCAGATAATAGGGGGACTGTTACGTCGTCATCATCCTGCAGCCTAGGATTAGTGAGAACCGAGCTGGTAAAAAATCCTTTATTCTATTACGTGGACGCTATGGAAGCCGGCCTTGCACTTTGGGCATGCAGAGTGAACGCCCATGCAGTCCAAGCAAAAGTCAGCTGCAGCCAGGAACTCCGATTCGTCGCCACGATAAAAGCAGTTCTCGCAGAACCTCTTTGCCAAGCTCGTGCTCAACCTAATCCTTGTTGCAATTTAACTTTTTGCATCATTTCTTCTTCGCTTTTTCTTGATAACTCGCACTACGCTGCCCTTGATCTTGTTCACGTTTGCCTTGGGCGACACGGATAAGCAGAGGATATCATGGCCAAGCGGAAAAGTCATGAGCGTAACTTTTTCGTGCTCGGTTAAGCTGTAACGAATCCTGCCTATCCTGTCACTGTACGATTGAAGGGTGGTGAGGTTCCATAACGACTGTACATACATTTGCTGCTCGTCGGTCTCGTCAAGCAGTGGCTCTATCCCCTGCTGGAAGCCCCCTTCTATGACTTCGCCCTTGCTGTTTACAATGCCGACGAAGCGTATGTTGCGGTCAAGCTTGATAATCTTATCGCAAAGGTTGCGCTGCATGAATTGTAGTGGTTCGCGGGAATATAAATCGTTTACAGATTATTCGGCAAGTCTGGTTACCATTGAGTGGCCATTCTTGATATGCGCGGAATAGTGCAGCCGAACTAGCTCGTTAATGTCGATATCGGTAAAGTATTTCGTAGAATACCGTGCAAGCACGGTCTTGCAGTCGGAGCAATAGATCTCCTTGAATGGCAATGATAATACGATGTGCTATCCCCACTTTTATGCATTGTTTTGGCGGTACCGGTTTTCTGTAAATCGCATCTTGGAAGCCTTGTAGTAGATCACTTCGCCTCTCCGCTCTATCACTGCCACTATCGCTTCTTTGCCCATCTTTTCTATTTGATCGACTGCAATTGCAAAGTCCTTTGCAGACATGTTTGTCCCTTCGTTCATGCCAAAGACCACATACTTGGCAGGCTTTTTTTCGTACTCGCCCCGCGCATAGACGCGAAAGTCGTTGCCAAACCCGAATCCCTCTTTTGCGACGTAGCCTCTGCTTCGGAGGTCGCGGTAGACTAGAAACTTAGTCATGATATTCTTGTCGTATTTGAGCAGCAGCTCGAAAAGCCTGTCAAAGATCATGCCTGGCTTGTTCTTGAGTGTAAGCCGCTTTGTGTGCATTAGGAAAAGCACCTCATACGGCTTTAACACATATTCAACATCTTCTTTCTCGCCAAAGCCCTTCGTGCGGAGTTCATCCTGAAAGCTCGTTTCGTCAACTACTATTTTTCCGCCGGTTGCAAGTCGCGCTTCCACTACTGACGGTATCTCGGCTTCGCTTATTCTTGCGTCAGAGAACGGCTGCGCGCTCGGTGGAGCTGATGACATAACGATTAAATCACAGCAGATCACCACATTTAAGCATTCAAATTTAGTGCATCAATATGAAAGGAGTCAATTATCGCGAAACTCGCGGGATGCCGTATGTTCGCCGCGAATACATTAAGGGCAAGCCTCAGATTAAGATCGCGAGGTTTTCTTCGGGCCAAGCCAGCAACAATTATGATTACAAGCTCGAATTGCTAGTGACTGAAAAGATCCAGATAAGGCACAACGCCCTTGAAGCTGCCAGACTTGCGGCCAACAAGAGGATGGCGACAGTGGGCGAGATGTCGTTCTTCTCAATGCTTAGGGTCTACCCTCACGTCGTTCTCAGAGAGAACAAAATGATTGCAACAGCTGGTGCAGACCGCCTTCAAGAGGGAATGAGACGAGCCTTTGGCAAGGCAACCGGCCTCGCAGCGAGAGTCAAGCCTGGACAAGTGTTGTTTGAAGCCCATGTCGCGGCTACAAACCTGAACCTTGCAAAAGAAGGGTTCAAGGTGGCTTCGAGCAAGCTCGGCTGCCCAACGACTGTTAGGATAACGCCGCTAAAAGAGCAGGTAGCAGTCGTCGAAGACTAGATCTTTCCAATCAGATTTTTGATATTTTCAGAAATGCACACGTTTGCTTTTTGGCTGATGCTCTTGCAAACTAGGGCGGTGACGTTGTCGATCTCTATTTTTACTGCTTTTGCTAGGAGCGAAGATGGATTTGCAAGCTCAGTCCTGACTTTAGCATGGCCCATCCCTTCCAGAATCTGAGGGCTGAAACCAGAACCCACTTGCATGAACTGTCCGTCAATTAGCAGGAATGGAATTATCTGATCGGGGTTGAATGCATCAAGAATCTCGAAGTCCTTTTCGTCGAGCTCTTGCAGCGGCTCGAAATTCCTGTCAGCAGTTTCGCGCGCGACAAACTCGATGTAATTGCTTTCGTACTTTGCGCGTGCAAAGCTAAAAGTCGGTATGTTCAGGTATTTTTCGTCGTGGTCAGCACTTGAAGTCTCGACGAGACCTGTCCAGCTTCCAAAGTTGCTCAAGGCGTTAACAATAGCCCAGCGCTCCGCCGCGCAAAATGGGCAAAAGCCGGCACCCGTGAAGAACACAAGCGATTTGCCACTTTGCCTCTTCAACTGCTTGTCGGTGACATGCATGAACTTGCCAAGAACCTTTTTTGGAATGAAGCTACTCATTGACAGAGCTTTTGTCGTTTATTTTATTAATGTTCTGAATCATGTGAGGATCACGCGAGCATGCACATGGCAGCATCCTAACATCAGATAACAAAGGATGTACAAGCCGAATAGTCATAATCTGATCAGTATAGTAGGGCATGAGAGCTCCTTTTTGTAGCGCTTATTATAAAGATAAATTAACCCTCTCAGATCACCGATCATCTATTTGGCCCTGAGAACTCTTTCTGATATGCCAGACTCCCAATTTGACGGAAAGAAAGTGCTCGTTAGAGTCGATTTCAACGTTAGCATTAACAATGGCGCGGTAGGCGAGGATTACAGGATCCGTATGTCCATCCCAACTATAGAATATCTTGCAAAGCGCGGGGCCAAAGTAATACTCGCTTCGCACCTTGGAAGACCGCAAGGGCGCGACCGGGAATATTCTCTTGCGCCTGTTGCAAAGCGCCTGTCAGACATTGTCGGCAAATCAAGGCCAGGGATACGCTTTGTACATGATTGTGTCGGTTTCGAAGTGGAGGATGAAGTCAGCAAGATGAGCAAGGGCGACATACTCTTGCTTGAGAACCTGCGCTTTCACAAAGAAGAGGAACTGAATGATCCGGAATTTAGCAAAAAGCTCGCTTCACTTGCAGATATTTATGTCAATGACGCATTCAGCACTTCACACAGGAAGCATTCTTCCACCTATGGCGCCGCATGGCTCTTTGATGTCAGGCTTGCCGGCGTTAACCTTAGCAAGGAGGTGGAATACCTTTCTATGATGAGGGAAAATCCGATCAAACCCTTTACGCTTGTAGTCGGCGGCGCAAAGATAAAAGACAAAATAGGCGCACTGGAACACCTGCTGCCAAAGGCAGACAAGATAATGATAGGCGGGGCGGCAGCATACACTTTCCTTAAAGCAAAGGGCATCAAAACAGGCAATTCGTTGATCGATGAAGAACGGTTGCCATGGGTAGCGAAGGCGCTCTCTGCCCACAGTGATAAGATAATGCTACCAACCGACCATGTCTGTGCCCTTTCGCCAAATGACACGTCAGTCACGATGGTTAAGGGAGATATCCCAAATGGCATGTCCGGCTTTGATATTGGCAACGAAACAATAGAACTTTACTCTGCAGAGGTGGGAGGCAGGGGCGTGGGCACCGTGTTCTGGAACGGCCCGATGGGGATGTTTGAGATTAGAGCATTTTCAAACGGAACCATTAACATCGCCAAGAGCATGGCGCTTGCGTTCTGGCGAGGAAGCAAGACGCTTATTGGTGGAGGCGACACACTTGACGCGATGAAAAAGTCTGGCGTGGCTGAAAATGAAGTAAGCCACGTTTCGACAGGTGGAGGCGCGACGCTACGCTACCTTGCAGGCGACGAAATGCCCGGCGTAGTCATCCTAAACGGAAATTAGCGAAACTATACAATATTCACTCTTACTGCCTTCAGGACAGATATATCTGCATCGCCTGCTCCGACCATAATGACGTATTGGCCTGCCGCCAGGTTTTCGGTCGGCGTGAAGGTGTACGAAACCTGCTTCGAGCCTCCCGATATCGAAACCGACTCTTCGCTGAATATCCCATTCGAATTGCCGAGCATGCCATTTGGCGTAAATGTACCGGCCGCCATCATCTGGCCACTGAATTCACCTTGCGCACCTATAGTGATTTTTATTTCCGCACTCTCTCCTTTTGAAACTGTTATCTCGCTTGGCGTCGAGACTGTAATCGGAACCTGCTTTGCCGTGTCCAGTTTAGCGATCTTGTTTTCAGTCTGTTCCGAGAACCAAGCTTGATTGCTAGGTCCTAAAGCGAACTGGAGTGCATTTGCAAGACCGCAGGTTGCCGAGCCCGCGGGGCAAGGCGGCCAGTTCTTATTCTGTGATGGGATCCAATACTCAGTCAAGGTAAGCTCATCGGTATCAATACGAGCAATCTTGTTGCCAAAGTGTTCGTTGAACCATATCGAGCCGTCCTGCCCGGTTGCTATCCAGTATGGCAGCGTGTAAGCGTTTGGAGGAGTCTTGCCGCCATAGATCTTGGATGACGCAACTGACGTTACAAATTTTGTAATGTTCTGCTGAACAGGGTCATACTTGAAAAATATGCTTGTGCCATGGTCGGCAACCCAGAGGTTGCCGGAATTGTCGACGGCCGCTCCAACAGGTGAGCTGAGATCCGCTGGAAGGTCGACGGTGCGGTCAACTCTGTCTGTGTCAATGTCGTACCTGAAGATCTGTCCCTTTTGCTGAAATGCAAGTAGCGAAACCCATACGTGCTTTCTCTCGTTGTCAACGGCGAGGGCCCCTGAACTCACGAATTTTGGGTCAATCCCTGAAAAACCGTCAAGCGGCAGCGGGATTTCCGTAAAGCCCTCCGAACTCAGATTTTTCATTTTTGACACGTCGCCAAAGTAGAGCGATTTTGAGTTTATTCCGATAAAGTAGATGTTGCCGTCTGTATCAAAATCTAAAGCTGAAGGGTAGCTGGCTGGGACCTTGAACATATCGAAAGTCGTCGAAGCCTTGTTGAACCGCCATATCGCGTTATTCTCGTCCGTGAACCAGACGTTGCCGCTCTTGTCAACCTTGACTGTCCATGACATTTGCCACGAAGGTATCTTTGTAAATGGCTGTTCCCGGGACGGCCATTCTGGAATGTTGTATTTATTGAACTTATTTTCGGCAGGACTGTAGCTGCCAAGCAGGCCGCGTTTTGCGGAAACGTACCACACATGGCCTCCGTCGAAAGCGATCCCAAGCGGCATTTCGCAGTCAGAAGGCAACACGACCTCTGTTACGTAAGCGTTAGAATTGGGGCTCGTTTCTTGGCCACACCACACTTCTCTAAACCTTTGCAGGGCCACATCTTCATTGCTCGAGCTGGGAGGGGGGCGCGCAAACACCGAAACGGAAACAGCGGCAACAGCGATTATGCCAATCATCGCATAAACAATGATCTTTTTAGACGATGAGGTTGAGGCGCGTGAGGAACGGGTCACGAAATGAAAACCTGTTTTCCACCATATATCTCTAGTGCCATTGGCGGAATAGACAAAAATACCATATCAAGAATAATTGCTCTGTTTGGCTGCAGAAAAAGCAGAGGGTCACAGGCAGCATGGGGTTGTTGGTTACCTATCGGTATTGTTTGCCTCCGCGTTGTTCGGCTCGGTATTCACTTTGGCAAAAGTTCCGCTTACTACGGTGGACCCTCTTGCACTGTCAGCCATAGTCTATACCATTGCAGGTCTTGGATTGATTCCCTTTGCAAAAGCGTCGTTCAGGTTCCACACAAGGCGCGAATATTACTATCTTGTAATAATAACAATTATTGGCGCGATGGCCGCGCCGGTGTTTTTACTATACGGCCTTCAGCAGACAAACGCTTCCGACGCGGCAATACTAGCAAATGGCGAGATCGTATTTACCATAATGCTCTCTGCAATATTTTTCGGCGAAAAACCACATGGTATGACCGGGCTACTTGCGGTGATCTTGGTGTTTATCGGGCTTTTCATAGCAACCACCGATCTGAAAATGTCAGAAACGATACTAGAGTTCAACGCTGGCAACCTCATGATTTTGGGATCAATGTTAATGTGGGCAATAGACAACAACGTGAGTAGACGTCTGACTTCAAGTGTGAGCCCGGCCAAAATTGCTATGGTCAAGTCACTTTCTGGCGGCCTTATCCTGCTGGGGATTGCACTTGCGCTTGGCAAGTCAAGCGCGATTACAAGCATTGAGCCCAACCTCTGGTTCCTAATAATAGGCATGTCAGTTTCTGGATTTGGTGGCGCGCTCTTGCTATTTCTGCAAGGCATAAAGAGGATAGGAACGGTCAAGACAATGTCGGTGTTTTCGATGACACCGATATTTGGCATAGTCATAGCGGCGCTAGTCCTAGGCGAATCAATAAGCATATTTCAAGGGATAGCCACGGGCCTCATAATAGCGGGCATTTTACTTGTGAGTCGGCATTAGAGCAGCTTTAGGTCGTTTGTCACCTTGTCTATGAGCTCTGCCGGGGCAGGGCCTATTCCTAAGCACGTGGTTGTGCCTTGTGGTACTTGCGTTAGCCCGCTGTCCTGCACCTGCACGATCGGCAGCTTAAGGCTTTCAGCGCGCTTTCTCACTTCCATCAATTCCTCCATGCTCTTTACCTTTACCACGATCTTGGCCTGACCCCCCTCGAACCAGGCATTAAACCATTCACGCTTGTGCGCTTTTGTTTTTTCTGCGCCCATCACCGCAGCGTGCGCTACCTGCGCGGCTATCTTGCCCGTCCCCATACCAAGATCCCTTCTGACTACCATTACCTGCTTGAAATCCACCTGACGCTCGGTCATAGTTTAATTAACAGAGTGAAAAATACATTGCTGGTCTTTTGTGAGATGCCGGATTATGATGTGATAGTAGCAGGCGGCAGCGTTTCCGGCCTGCTTGCGGCACGCGAGGCCGCGGCAGCCGGCCTCTCAGTCGCGGTACTTGAGGAGGACTCTGAGATAGGAACGCCGGAGCACTGTGGCGGGCTTGTGAGCATAGCCGGGATACAGAACCTCGGCCTCGTGCCGGATGCCAGCGCAGTCGAAAACACCATGATAGCGCGAGCGAAGATTCTCTCTCCATCCAACGGCTTTGAAATTAGCGCGGAAAAGCAAAAAGTGATGGTGCTTGACAGGCGCGCTCTTGACAAGCAGATTGCCTTCCAGGCACAAAAGCTGGGCGCAGAAATAAAAGTAAAATGTGCAATGCGATCGTTTTCAAAACACAAGTCTGGCTACGTCGTCAAAACGTCTGAGGTCAATTTTACATGCGGCTACTTTGTGGATGCCAGAGGTGTCGCGTCGATAATAGCTAGAGACAGGGAAGGCGTCCTGCAGTCAGCCCAGTATGAAGTTTACGCGCCGTGGATAGAGCGAGATACTATCGAAGTTGCATTCGACAGCCAGCGTTATCCCGGCTTTTTTGCATGGATAATCCCGACGGCGCAGGGAAGTGGCAAGGTCGGGGTGGCCGGCAGGGGTATCAATGCAGCAAGCACGCTTCAGTCGTACATTGACGATAAGGGCAAGCATTCGGTAGTCCGCAAGGTATATGCCCCAATATGGGTCAACGGCCCAGTGGAAAATTTCGTGTCTGAAAGAACAATAATAGTGGGCGACGCGGCTGGCCAGAGCAAACCAACCACCGCAGGAGGGATCTATACATGCGGTATGGGAGGCCTGTTAGCTGGTCGGGCGGTGGCCGAGTCGGCTAGGAAGAATGAGGATAAATTGCTACTACAGTACGAAAAGAACTGGCTGTCAATGTTCGGCGCCGAGTTCGAAAAGATGCTGCTTGCAAGGAAACTTTTGGAGAGGCTCGATAACAAGGCTATAGATGAGTTGTTTTCAGCAGTATCGCCCGAGAAACTGGAAGAAGTGTCAGCAGGCGGCGACTTTGACTTTCACTCCGCCGCGCTGGCCAAGATCCTTGGAGCAAAGAGCGCGGCCAGGATAGCAAAGGCGCTGCTTGGCAACGAAATCAGACGACTGATAGACGACAGCTAAGCAAGATATAAATTCGGTTAACCTTAAGAGAGCACGTATGTCCAAGCCATTGCAGTTGCCGGTCTGCACTTCATGCAGCAGGCCGATTATGCCTAACGACGAATGTGTCAAGTATTACTGCCCAAGCTGTGGCTACGTGCTCATGTGGCGCTGCGAATCCTGCCGCGAGTTTGCCAGATCATACAAGTGCGTGGGTTGCGGTTTTGAGGGCCCGTAGACATGGCACGGCTTGTAGCCAGAATTAGGATAATGCCTGCAGACGCCGAGTCCAACCTTGACAACGTTGTCGGGTCGATAAAAAGTTCCATGCCTGAAGGGATGGAGATGAGGGGTCATGCGATGGAGCCTATTGCTTTTGGACTGAAGGCCATAGTCGGAGACTTTTTACTCGAAGACGCCGAGGGACAGATGGACAGACTTGAAGAATCGATCAAAAGTGTCGAAGGAGTCGGCGAGATTGAAGTGACAAACATAAGCAGGCAGTCTGTAAAAATGAAGTAACAATGACGGAGGCTTCTGAAGTTTGAAAAAGGTGCGCGCGGGGAGCGACGAATCATCTCCCGTTCAGCTCAGGGTAGCAGAAGCCAAGCACCGCGACGTGGGCAAGCGGCGCGCAAGGATAGACGCGCGTTACATGGAGCATCTTGGAATTCAGGCGGGCCAAGTGGTCGAGCTTGTTGGCAAGCGCAATACTGCAGTCACGGCGTGGCCGGCTGACGAGGAAGAGAAAGAAAACGACATCATTAGGATAGATGGTCAGACAAGGAAGAACGCCGGCATCGGGCTCAATGATCTTTTGAATGTCAGAAAGATTGATTGTAGGCAGGCCAAGAGCATAACCCTTATGCCGCTTGGTGACAGCAGCATTACAGTAGACAAGGAGTTCTGCGACTTTGTGAAGAACAGGCTCAAGGGCTATCCGGTGAGCGAGGGAGATGAAATTTCAGTTGTCATCTTGGGTAACCAGATGGATTTCAGGGTCGAGAGAGTCGCGCCAAAGGCCATAGTGAGGATAGAGCGGCCAACAAAGCTCACAATAATGGCCGAGATCACGAGTGACAGAAAGCCGCGTGTGACATACGAGGAGATAGGCGGCATGAAGGAGCAGATAAAGCGCTTGCGCGAAATAGTAGAGCTTCCCATGCGTCACCCAGAAGTCTTTGCAAGGCTTGGCATAGAACCGCATAGTGGCATCCTGATGTATGGCTCACCTGGGTGCGGCAAGACACTAATCGCAAAGGCACTCGCGTCAGAGTCGGAAGCGAACTTTTTCATCATCAACGGGCCCGAGATCATGAACAAGTACTACGGCGAGACAGAGGCCAGGCTTCGCGACATCTTTAAGGAAGCCCGCGAGTCATCGCCCAGTATAATATTCATCGACGAGATCGACGCCATTGCACCAAAGAGAGAAGAAGCGTTTGGGGATGTTGAAAAGCGTGTTGTGGCGCAACTCCTTGCCCTCATGGACGGCATGTCTGAAAGGGGGCAGGTTATTGTTCTTGGCGCCACCAACAGGCCTGAAAGCCTCGACCCCGCGCTGCGGCGACCCGGCCGGTTTGACAGGGAAATAGAAATAGGCGTTCCAAACGTAGAGGGTCGTCTTGAAATATTGCAGATCCACACCCGCGGCATGCCGCTGTCCGAGGACATCGACCTGCAAGAGCTTGCATCAGAGTTACACGGTTACACTGGCGCAGACATCAAGGCTCTGTGCAGAGAGGCAGCGATGAAGGCACTCAGGCGATATCTGCCCGAGATCGACCTGGAAGGCGATAAGATATCACCAGAAATCCTTGAGGGCATGGTCATCACAAACCGCGACTTTAAGGAAGGGATGAAAGAGATCATCCCGACCGCAATGAGGGAATTCTATGTCGAGGTTGCACGCGTGAAGTGGAACGACGTCGGCGGGCTGTACGAGGCAAAGCGTACTCTGCACGATAACCTCATAACGGCCATCAGGGAGCCTGACAAATTTGTAAAGATGGGCATCAAGCCTCCGCGTGGGGCATTGCTTTATGGCCCGCCGGGCACTGGAAAGACACTTTTGGCAAAGGCACTTGCCACCGAGAGCAACGCAAACATCATTGTAGTCCGCGGTCCCGAGGTGCTCAGCAAGTGGGTAGGCGAGTCTGAGAAAGCCATTCGGGAGATCTTCCGAAAAGCGAAGGCCTCGTCGCCCTGCATCGTCGTTTTCGATGAATTGGATTCTCTTGCAAGACCGAGGGGGCAGGAAGAGGATTTGTCGGGCAATGAGCGAGTTCTCAGCCAGATATTGACAGAAATGGACGATTCAGGTAGCGCTGGCGTGGTGGTAATCGGCATAACGAACCGGCCTGACCTCATTGACACATCGTTGCTCCGGCCCGGAAGGCTGGACCTCATCATATATGTAGGATCGCCTGACGAAAAAGCCAGGCAGGAGATACTGAGGATAATAACCCAGCCGATGCCGCTTGCAAAGGATGTTGACCCGGCGAGCATTGCCCAGTCTACAAAGAGTTTTAGCGGCGCAGATCTCGTAGCGCTGTGCAGGGAGGCGGCTGTGAATGCTATGCAGGCGAAGTCAGAGATTGTGTCAAACGCCGACTTTGCCAAGGCGATAAGGCTTGTGCGGCCATCGATAACAAAGGATGTCGAGGACTGGTACGAGTCAATAAAGAAAAGCATTACATATGCAATGCCAAAACCAATGGACAAGACATTTTACGGGTAACAATATGAAATATCCTATCAGGAACCTAATGTTTGAAAAGATAAGGCAGGCAGGCACAATGACCGACGCCGACCTCATGAAAGACCTGACAAAAGACGGTGTCACGATTGCTGACTCGGAATTCAACAAGACGCTTCTAGACCTCGAGATTTACGGCCTAGTCAGGGTCTCGTGGGTCACAAAGGACAAGCGCAGGATCGAGCTAGTGTCCGATTCTGGCACTGCTAGCTGAAAATCGGATAGTAGAACAGCGCGTCTAATGCCAACGCGACAAATATGACGACAAGGTACGGCGCGGTGACCTTGTACGCCTTCCACGCAAATTCTGGTGTAGGGTTCTTTGTCAGCTTGTAGTGATAGGCAAGCATGAGCGAACCAGCGCTTGCAGCAATAACAGTATAGAGCAGACCGGGGCCAAAGAATGCAATTGCTACCGAGTATGGCAGCAAGATTGAAGTGTTGAGTAGGATGTAACTTGCAGTCTTTTGGTTACCAATGAGCACGGGGAGCATCGGAACCCGCACACTTGCGTACTCCTCTCTTGCTCTTATCGCAAGGCACCAAAAGTGGGGCGGCGTCCACATAAAGACGAGCCAGCCCACCATAAAGCCCAAAAGATCGACAGAACCGGTGGCAGTTGCCCAGCCGGCCATCGACGCTGCGCTCCCGGCAAAACCACCGATGACGATGTTTGAGGCGTTGCTGCGCTTGAGCCACGCCGTGTAGACTATGACATAAAAAAATATGCCCAGCGCTATCATTCCTGTTGCGACCGGGTTGAGAGTGAACCAAGCGATGATTAGTGACATTATGCTCACGCCAATGCCGTATGCAAGCACGTTTTTTGGGGCGAGCCTGCCGGCGGGTATCGGGCGGTTCGCGGTCCTTTCCATTATTTTGTCAATATCGCGATCATAGTAATGGTTGAGCGCGCTCGCACCCATCGACGCTAGAGCGCCGGACAGCGTCAAAAAGCCTAGCTGCCAGGCGGTGACATCCCACGCGACGTCCGGGGTAGAGTCAAACCTGCTTGCGGCCAGAAGCGAAGTAACGGCTGTTATCACAAGAACAACCACTATGCGTGGCTTTGAAACCTCAACATAATCGCGTGTAGTCACAGAGTTGCCTCGGATGGAGTCCGCTTTGCTTGCATTTAATTTATTCGTTGAGTCAATAGACAAAATGTTTCAAATTACCGATCTGCAGCCTGAAAAATGTTATCATCTTGCGCCTGAGCAGCGCATGCTCGCTATCTGAGAGGCCGCACTTGCAGGGCACATTCCTATCGATAGAATGGGTTTCCGCCATAGCACACAGCTTAGCTATCTTTTGCCGTGCCTCCGCAAAATCATAGTACTGGCCTATCCTGTTGGTGTGATCAAGCATATCTAACAAGCTGACTGTCGTGAGCCAAGCATCCCACACAGTATCATTCTCGCTCACTTCAAACAAATCAGCTACAGACACGACTACGGCGCTCCGTTCGAGCTATTAAGATGCCATATCAACTATTCTACACTTGTTAAAACACCTAAAATAGGCTTGGCCATTTTGTCATATCAAGAGTAAGATACTGTATCAGAAAAACAAATAAAAATGAAGAGCGTTAGATTTTCATTTCACTTCCTGACTCCCAGGTCATTGAGTGCCATGTGTGGCTTGACAAAATTGTACTATTTCACTGTCCTTCATGTAACTCGATCGATCTTGATCCGCACTGAACTTTTCCAACGAGAGCTAACATCTTGTTAGTTTTTGCTAGAATGCCAGAAACAAAAATCGGAAAATTCCAGAATTCAGTCATAGAGAGTTAGATATTGAACTAGTAAGCATGCTTTGTCTGTTTGTGAGATAGCAAACTCGCGTACGCGGAGAACATCATTTCACACTTATCACACTGCCAACGACTGGGAGACAACAAGCCGGCATGCTGTGTCCTTCGTACAAAATTGCGCGACCATTTGCCGACGCCTATACCTTTATGACCACGTCCGCTGGACATCTGAGCCTAGCACTTCGAGCTCTACTTATGGGTATCTATTGGAGAGCTGGAATAATTGGTGACAGGTGAAGTCTGGAATATAGGTGTGAATGGTTAAGAAGTATGCGAAATAATCAATCTCGGGTTATGCTCGGGACGCCTTTGACCATTACTGAAAAGACCAAGCATTTGTGTCATGTGCAAGTCAACATATGATGATAGGGCGCTTACCTTTGAGCAGAGAATCATAAGAGATTCAGACTTTTGTCCTAATTGTTTCAGAGAAATGATGATTGCCAGCTATGATAGTGATATGGATTACCTGGATAAGCGATAGTACCTGCGATTTCCGACTGCGGAACTCTTTTAGGCTATTGCCCCAAAGTGCTCAGAACAATGAATTGCTGTAAATGCGAAAGAGAAGAGGCCGAAATCTTCCAGGATATCGGGGATTATTGCGTTGACTGTTGGCAGGATCTAACACATACGAGAGGCTATAGCTTATTTTATGCGTCTTGATTCCTAGCTCTGAAGAGAAGAGTAAATTGGCCCGACTTGTTGTTCTTTCAAGGAGTGCTGCAGACGGCATTATTAGTTATTCTAGGGCACTACATCCAAATGAAGCGATCCTAGTGCTACAGGGTAAAACAACTAGAGAGCATGTCATAATTGAAGCTCTAGTTCTTCCACCTTTTGCCTCCAGTGGTCCGTATTATTCTGGCTTTTCCGACTACCATCTCCCATTTGACAACTCGTATATAGGCAGCGCTCACTCTCACCCCAGTGGCTCAAACAAGCCGTCGCTTGAGGATCTCAACAGAGGATTTTATGGGGCAGTCTCGATCATAATTGCCCATCCCTATGAAGAGAGAACAATGGCAGCTTACGACAGGGAGGGGAACAGATTGGAAATTACGATCACCGACACAGCCTGATTAGCAACAGCTCCTGTTTCCTGTCGAACCTCCATATCTTGTTATTTTCTAATAAGGCCCGCAAACCACAACAAAAGCACTATTGCAAAAGTGGCTACCGGGATTATCAAGAGCAAAGAGTAAGTGTATTCTTCTCCGAATCTAAGTCGCTTTGTCCATCGCATTTGATCCTATCGAATAGACATCCGCCGGATATTAAAGCTCAGGTAATATGCTTAGTTCTTTCAGTTTGTCAAGTGCGATATCTTTTGTAGTTCCTGAATTATAATAGATCTCGTGCAGACAAGGTCGAAGGTATCCTATCAAAGGGTGGCTGATTATGGCAGATCAACGTGCGTCTAAAAAGATGCTATCTGCCAAATATGATGTCAAGACCCATGATACCCAATACTGTTACCGCCGCCATTCCAGCACAGATAAGCAGAATTTGCGTCCAAGAACTGCGAAGAGTATGTCCCCTTTTGGTGTTTTCATTGGTCATGCTATTTTGTTTCTTTGTTAACCAGCTATAACGTCCTGTATGTCAAGAAAGCTAAATCTAGCGGTGCATCACAAGGACTGTAACGAAACTCTAACTGAAAACAGCTTGGTTATAAGGTAGCTACCACCTAGGGTAGAATGACCCAGTCATTTGAAAATACTGGTCGCCGAAGACGATTTCTATGCAGCTGAGTTATACAAAGCTGCACTAGAGTCAAACGGACATGACGTACTTGTTACTTTTGATGGGCAGGAATGTCTTAGGCAATACCGTGAGGGGTCTTATGACGTTGTTATCCTTGATTATAAGTTGCCAGTCGTGGATGGTCTGAAAGTCGCAAAACAGATACTGTTTGCCAATCCTGAACAGAGAGTTATTTTCTTGTCTGCATTTGCAACAGAGATACTCGCTGATGCCATGGAAGAACTAGACAAAGTCATCGAGGTTCTTCCAAAGCCATTTGAACCCGATGCTCTAGTTGAATTTGTCGAGAATTCGCAGTAAATGATAAATGCAGCTCTTAATAATTCGGTAAACTAATTGCAAGTCTACGTCGGATGCGGAGGATAGAGATATAGCGTCTGGACGGGTACTTCGGCTGCCTTTGAAACTGCAAGAGAACATGCGGTTCAAGCACGACTGGCATTTGAAAGCTAGAAACGATTAAGTATACCAAACAAACCCAAAATACATGTAACATGACTGACTGGGACCTTCTGACCCCGGGAATAGGTCTTACTTCAATAGGTATTGTTGGCGTTGGAATTTCTCTTGCAGGCGTTGCCAAGACCTTTATTGATGGTATGCACGCCGTTTCGCTTTTGACGATGTTTATCGGCATGATCTTCCTTGCCTGCGGCCTTTTCAAGGACGGTTTCCCGTCAACAGGACGTGCGAAATCTGCTACCTTTATCACACTAGGGTTCCTCGTCACGTTTGGATTTGCAGCCGCAGTCACCGTAAGTGCGCAGGTCCCGAGCATTTACGCCTACATAGGCCTCATGCTGATAATCTCAATTCCTGCAGCTGTGCTTGCTGTCGCCTCATATAGGCAGGTTCCATATCTTAAGGCGCTTGCTGTCATTTTCGTCGCAGCCTCTGTCGTTGGCGGCTCTACATTCTATGCATTCGGGCTTGTGACACCCAAGCCAGCGGCTCCAGAAGAAGAGGAAAAAGCTCCGGCTGAAGAGGCAGCTCCGGCCAATATCATCAACGCTACAATATTGGCAGGCGCTTCTGCTCAGAATAATCCAGATTATGATCCTGATCCGCTTACGGTCACGAAGGGCGACGGAGTACAGTGGATCAACAAGGACAACACTGTGCACAGTGTCACCAGTAAACAAAAAGACTTGTTTGATTCTTCGGCGATCAATCAGGGTTCCACATGGCTATTGAATACGGCAAAACTTGATGCAGGAGATTACGAGTATTATTGTATATTCCATACCTGGATGACAGGAACACTGAAGGTTACAGTGGGCGGGGCCACTTCGGCTGGAAGTTCAAACGCAACTGCCTCGCAGGGCTCATCCAACCAAAGTGCTGGCAACCAGTCAGCTATTACCAATGAAACATCAGGTACTCCTAGCGGGAACGGCGCGGCGACAGTAACCTCCGTGTCGATAGCATTTGGAGCGTCAGTCCCATCAAATGGTGAATTTTTCATCCCAGATAGCGTAGTGACTACGGTCGGGAGTATGGTGACTTGGAAGAATAACGACAACTCGCCCCACACTGTAACTTCAGGAATCGTCGAAAAGAACGCCCCCAAGGCGGATGGAAAATTTGACTCTGGAATCTTGCAACAGGGCGACACCTTTCCGTTCGTGTTTGACGCAGCCGGCGAGTACCCATACTACTGCATGCTGCATCCGTATATGACGGGCAAGGTCACTGTAAAGTAATGGAAAGTGCTTTGTTTAAAACAATTAGTCTAACCATAAGGTGTCTCTAATGGAAATTTCCCTAGCAACAGGACAAGTTGAACAGCTGACCAGTCTAGCGAGAGACTCCCTTCCAAACGAATCCTGTGCATTTCTTCTTGGCAGAAATGACGTCGTGCTTGAAATCTTGCCGATGCAAAACGCCGACCAGTCAGCCATGTCTTTCAGCATCGAGCCGCAAGAAGTACTACGCGCATACGACTTTGCAGAAAGCAAAAAGTTGTTTGTAATCGGGATATTTCACTCTCACCCGGTCAATCCCACGCCGTCGAGCACCGACCGGAAATTCATGGAGATAAATCCGGTGGTATGGCTCATTTACTCGACCACCGAACAAAAGTTCAAGGCCTACGTTTACGACAGCGACGTAAAGGAAGTTGCCGTAAGAATTACGGCGTGAGCCTGTCTGTGTCCCTTGGATACAGGACGACGTCGCGCACGTTCTGCGACCCTGTCAGCACCATCATGAGCCTGTCATAGCCAAGGCCCCATCCAGAGTGTGGAGGCATGCCCCAGTCAAACGCCTTAAGATGCCCCTCAAAGCTCGCAGGGTTGAGCCCCTGTTCAATAAGCCGGCTTCTAAGTCTTGCCGGGTCGTGCAGACGCTGGCCACCGGAGACAAGCTCCAGATAGCCGTACTGGAGGTCAAATGACTTTGACAGCTTGGGGTTGTCCTCTTTTTCGTGTATGTAGAACGGCTTGAGCTTGAGCGGCCAATCCATGATAAAGTAAAAGCCGCGGTGTATTTCGCCCAGCTTGCGGAGTGCAGCGTCCGACAGATCGTCGCCAAACTGAAGCTTTTCTCCTCCCTTTGAAAGCTCTTCAAGGCACTGCTCGTACGTCAGTCTGTCTATCTTGGAAACTGAAATGCTCTTACCTCCGGCCAACTCGAGATCGGCCCTGTGCTTTTCCTGAAATGAGGTGACGACATTTTTCACCACCCTTTCAACGATGTCCATGACATCTTCATAGTCAAGGAACGCCGCTTCGATGTCGACGCTTGTGAATTCTGTTAGGTGCCTTACAGTATGCGAATTCTCGGCCCGAAAGTACGGCCCAATCTCAAAGACCCTATCAAGCCCAAGCGTAAGTTGTTCTTTGTACAATTGCGGACTCTGGGCAAGGTATGCCTTGCGCTTGCCAAAGTAGTCAAATCCGAACAGGTTGGCGCCGCCTTCGCTTGCGCTTCCAATTATCTTGGGTGTGTTTACTTCAATGAAACCTTCTGCTCGGAGAGTGTCTCTGATTACTTCGAGCCCTGCTGAACGGAGCTTGAAAATTGCCGTAACCTTGGGCGTTCTCAGGTCGAGCGCGCGGGCGTCAAGCCTCTTGTCAATGGCAGACTCGACGCGGCCGGTGGGGTCTATCGGCAGTGGGTGAATTGCTTTTGTTAGGACTGTAAATTCGTTAACCTTGATTTCTACTGGGAAATCCTTCGCCTTGCTTTTTTGCACTACACCTGCAACCACCACTGCACTCTGCCTTGGCGTCTGTACGGCTGCCTGCACGCTGTCACCTGTCACGATCCCCTGGCACGTACCGGTGACATCCCTGATTGTAAGGAATGCCAACTTGCCAATGTCCCGAACATCCTCTATCCAGCCCCCGACCCTCACTTGCTCCCCCACCAGCCGGTCGTCGAGCTGGCGAGCATAGTGCGTCCTTTTGATGTCCATCATTTTATCTACCTATTCTTGAATTTAATGAGCAGTTCAATGTTCCTAACTGTCTTGGCAATCTTTTGAACCTTTTCTATATTAACTCACGCCCTTTAGCCGTTTCTGTAAAATTTAGCAGCCGTGTGAAGCGACAGAATCCTCTTATAATGCGGAAATGATGTTCTGATTATTGCCAAAACTTGTAGTCTCGGGGCTAAGGGCCTACTATGTCACCGAAAGAGGCCCGGTCAAGGCAGTAGATGGTGTCAACTTCCAGCTGTCAGACAGCGAGTCGCTAGGAATTGTGGGCGAATCGGCATGCGGCAAGAGCACGCTCGGCGCGGCCCTCATGTGCTCTATGCAACCACCAGGCAAAATAGCCGGCGGCAGCGTGATGCTGGATGGCTCCGACGTTTCAGAAATGCCCGCGTCTGACTTTAACAGTCAAGTAAGATGGAAAAAGATAGCGATGGTCTTTCAAGGCGCAATGAACGCGCTTGACCCTGTCTATACCGTTGAAAGCCAGCTGCGCGAAGTGCTCAGAGAGCACCGCTTTGAAGGCAAAGTAGAAGAAAAGATAACAGAAT
The DNA here is from genome assembly GCA_036003785.1 of Nitrososphaera sp. Classification (GTDB taxonomy): domain Archaea; phylum Thermoproteota; class Nitrososphaeria; order Nitrososphaerales; family Nitrososphaeraceae; genus Nitrososphaera. The sequence goes on along the minus strand of DASYSB010000014.1, from coordinate 47,802 downwards.
CGCTCCGCCAAGTTGGGCTTGACCCTTCGGTGGCAAAGCGCTACCCGCACGAGCTTTCCGGAGGCATGAAGCAGCGTGTTGTAATTGCAATGGCGCTTTTGCTCGAGCCCGATCTTTTGATAGCAGATGAGCCGACCACCGCGCTCGACGTGCTGGTGCAGACGCAGATAATAGGCCTCCTCAAAAAGTTGCACAGAGAAAAGAGAATAACGATCATCCTGATAACGCACGATCTGGCCCTCGTATCACAGATAGCAGAAAGGATAGGCATAATGTATGCCGGACAAATGGTTGAGGTCGGTTCTACGAGCGACATTTGCAAGAATCCCCGGCACCCCTATACGCAGGCCCTTATAGCGGCAGTGCCGCGGCTCAGATCAAAAGAAAAAAAGATACACTTTGTCATTGGCAGCCCGCCAAGCCTGCTCAACCCATCACCAGGATGCCGGTTCTACGCGCGTTGCCCACATGCAATGGACGCCTGCAGAAAAGACCCACCAGAGTTCAGGACCGACACAGGATACGTCAGGTGTTGGTTGTACGAAGAGAAGTCCCAACCTTAAAAAGAGCGGGTTGTTGACACAGCGTTGTTCCATTGACGACAATACTTGCACATTTTCCTTTACCAACTATCCGGGAGAAGCAAAAGAGCGTCCTTGCCGAGATTGACTCGGCGATAAACTCCGGCTACAAGCAAATCTTCCTTGAGGCGCCGACAGGATTTGGCAAGACGCCGGTTGCAATCGCTCTTGCTCGCTACCTTGGGAGCTCCCATATCTGTACTGCGACAAAGGACCTGCAGACACAATATCGGCGCGACTTTCCATTCGTAGTAGAGGTCAAGGGCAGAGCCAACTTTCCCTGCATAGTCAAAGAAGACATGGGACTTGACGAAAGCTGCGACTACGGCCCTTGCGTCAAGGATGACACGTACGATTGCATTTACAAATCCCGGCTAATGGACTACAAGGTTGAAGGTGAGGGCACTGTACACGAAATAGTCAAACTCGATCCTTTTGCAGAGCGCAGGTATGTCGACAAGATGCGTAGCAAGTCAAAGCTCATGGAACTTGAATGGCGGCCGTGTCACTACTTCCATCAAAAGTGGATCGGAGCGAGATCCAGCCATACCGTCTACAACTATCACTATTTCCTGTCAGACGTGTTCTATGCAGGCACGGCACAAAAGAGAAATCTGCTCGTCCTTGACGAGGCTCATCAATTAGAATCTGAGGTGGGGGACTTTAGAAGTTTCACGATCCGCAAAAACATGCTGCCGTTCCTAAAGATGCAGATGCCTGACAGAAACGTGGACGAAATTTCGACATGGCTGGAGTTTTGCATCGAGCTGAAGGAAAGGCTGTCAGAATTTGCCCAAAAGGCAGAAGGCATAATTGAGCAAAGCAATCAGAGAGTGCCAGTCGAGCCGTTCACCGAAAGGAACCTGATTGATGCAATAGAACGCAAAGCGACTCTGGCGGCAGTAATAGATGATATGAAGGTTAATAAAGAGAACTGGATCGTGTCTGGATTGCAGCGCGATTCTGCAAACCAGCTCACAAAAATAACGCTCACGCCGCTTGACATTTCAAGTTACTTTGATTCAATCCTTGACAAAGGCTCGGTGTCGCTTTTCATGAGCGCTACCATATTGAGCAAGGATTACCTTTGCAAGACGGCAGGACTCGAGCCAGACAAAGTGAAATTCATCAGAATCGAGAAATCAGACTTTCCTGTAGAGAATAGACGTATTCACATGAAGAATACCGCATGGCTTAATGCCAAGACCATGACTGAGAATTTGCCCAAAATTGCGAAAGAGGTAGAGAAAATCATGTCAAAACACAAAGATGAAAAGGGCATAATCCATACTACTTCGTATTCACAGCTCCAGTTTATCAAGGACAACATAGGCAAAGAAAACGCCGGAAGGCTGATAGAAACTGGATCAAGCCTTGACAGGAGCGAGGTGCTGGAAAAGCACTATGCAAGCAAAAAGCCGACAGTGCTAATATCGCCTTCATTGCACCTCGGAATCGATCTGAAGGATGACTTTTCAAGGTTCCAGATAATAGTCAAGGTGCCGTACCCGGACCTTACTGACAAAAGGATCGGAAAAATGAAAGAGCGCGACCCAAAGTGGTACACGTGGAATACAGTGCTCAGACTTGTGCAGGCCTACGGCAGGAGCGTTCGGAGCAAGGACGACCATGCAACGACCTACATCCTTGACAGCAGCATTTCCTACCTTCTAAAAAATGCACAGGACCTTGTGCCAAAATGGTTCACTGAGGCATTAGTGCAGACGTAGAACATTTTTATCCCCAGTGCAGCGCAAAAAAGGTGAATTTGTCCGGCGACAAGACTGTTACCTCCGGCGAGGCTGCAGGCTATACGATATTTGGCATCAATTCAAGCATAGTGGCCACAATCATTTTGATCGCGCCTATAATTTACACGCTTGTCGTATACCCTGACACCTTCAGCCTGTCGTGGAACCAGGGAAGGGGGGGCTTTTTGTTTGCAATGGCATTTATCGCGGCCGAGCTTGTAGGGCTCAGGTACCGTGTCGGCAAGACAAGGTTTTTTATCGTATTAGGCCTTGCCGCTCTCACCATCACCTATTTCGTAGCCCTTCCCTACGGACTGGGGAAATACATCGAGAATGGAGCAGATTCCTATGATGTCTCGCTCAAGGATAGTTGGGTGTGGATGTGGGACTTTATTGTAATGTCTGTTTATGTGGGAAGCTCGCTCATTGTGCTATTTGGCAAAAAGTGGCACAAGATAGCCCCTGCCGGCGCTATATACCTGGCAGGCAGCGCCGTAATACTTGCGCTTGACGCGTTCTTTCCATTTGATTCGCTAGGTCCACTCCAGTTCATAGTTCCAGTGTACCTGCAGATAGATGAAGGAGTGATCAACTTTATCGACAAGGCAGTCACCAATGTCGGACCCGAAAATCCGGACAACGTTGCCAACCCCGCTTACGCCAGGGGCAACCTGCTGATCCTAAATGGCCTCCACGGGCCCTTTGCGCTTCAGGTGTTTTGGCCTTCTGCAGGTGTACATAGCATGATAATCTTTACCCTCGTGATGCTAGCGTTTCTGCTCAAGATGGACCTGCCGCTGAAGAGGAAGTTGATCTACTTTGCCATAGGCACGTTTGGCACGGTCGCAGTAAACGTGATCAGGATAACATCGCTTTCGCTTTATGCACTCGTGGTGACGACAAACGTGCAGGAATGGGAAGCATTCCATTCAGTCGCCGGTGAGATAATGTTCCTGCCATGGCTTGGCATCTACCTTGGCATAGTGATGTACGTAGAGAGCAAGAGGATGCGAAAGCTGCAGGCCGAGAGCGCAACGCCGGCTAGCCGCCCGAGCCCATAAAATCAAGTATCTTATTCTGGCCTATGCTTCTCTGGAGGTCTGACAGCCTAACCCCGAGCCTCCTCACTTTAATCGGGCCGGCTTCTCTCATTGCCTCATCCAAGATCAACTTGGTCGTGTAATGTACTGATTCAAAGTTGCTCGAATGCACCTTCAGGCTCTTTGATCTTGTAATGTTGTCAAGATTGTCCAGTACCAAAAGTATCCCTACAGTCTTGAAAGTCATCCTTCTGTCATTCGCCGTCTGAAAAACAGACTTGCATATCTCGTGGAGGTCAGAGAGCATCTCTGCACTGCTCGTCGCGTCTTTTTTGAGCGTAGTGATGCGCATTATCTGCTGCTTCTCGCCTGACTCTACAACAGGCTCATTGTCGACGCCCTGGGACGCATTGTGCATATAGGTGCCGGTCTTTTTGCCAAATTCTTCAATAAGTCTGAAAAGGTCGAACTTGGCAAGATCCCCGATAATCTTTACTCCAAGCTCGCCCAATCGTTCACTAGTCTTGGGACCGATGCTCGGTATCCTGCCCACATCCATGCTGGCGATGAATTCTGCCGCGTTGCCCGGCTCGATCACGGTCAGGCCGTCGGGCTTGTGCAGGTCAGATGCTATCTTGGCAAGCATCTTGTTCGGCGCGACGCCGATCGAACAGGTCAGCTGTGCCTGACTTTTCACGTCATTCTTGATGGCCTGAGCGAGGCTTTTCGCAGAGTCTAAGCTGCCTGCTCTTTCGGAAACATCAAGGTAGCATTCGTCGATGCCTACATGCTCAAATCTGTCGGCATACGAGGCGATGATCGATATCACGGATTCTGACACCTGCGAATAATACGCAGAGTCTAGCGGCAAGAACACCGCTTCTGAATTTGCTAGTTTTGACTTTGCGACCCTAATCGGGATGCCGGATTTTACTCCGTACTTTCTGGCAACATAGTTTGCCGTGCTGACAACGCCGCTGTCTTCCGTCCTGCCGGAAAACACGCACACAACGACGGGCTTCAGGCGCAGCGCCGGCAGGCGAATTTCTTCGCACTGCGCAAAAAAGTAATCAAAATCGACGTGCATCACGATCCTTGAAATGTTGCTTTTCGGCGCCTCAACGATCATGCTAATAGTTTTGCCGCGCCCGCTTGCTTAAGTTTATCGATAACCTAGTGCTCGTCGCCGCGGATAAGCATGTGTTGTTTTCCTGACGTGATACTTTTCCAGAGCTCGTATAGCTGTCGACTTGTCTCCACATAGCTGAAATAGGGAAAACATAGGACTACTAGATTGACATGTCAAAATATTAGATGATAGGCATTAGTGTGCGATCTACTTGGAATTGAATAAATAACCTTTTTTCCAAATTAATATCAATGGCTGAAGGCGACGACTACCCAGTGGTGGTAGGTCAGGAAGGGATCAAACTCAAGACTGAAAAGATGGTGATGGATCAGCTGTACCACTGCATTTACGACAACAAGGTGTTCCTGTTCTATAAGGATGAAGACGGTCTGCTCCACTGCTACGAAGTAGAGAACCCCGACGCAGTCAGGGAAATTGCAGCGAACCCGTCAGAAATAGAAAACATACTCAAGAAATATACACAGTCAGTTTGACCAGAAGGAGCCAGAATAAACATTATATTCCAGCGTGCCGAATAGTCTCGCACCATGTCTACAAACACTGCAAACGCTGCAAGCACCAATACATTTAGGTCAAACAAACCAAGCAACGAGATATTTATCGGGAAAAAGCCGCTCATGACATATGTCACTGCAACGCTGGTACAGCTGGCAAACGAGCCGACAGTAGTAATAAAGGCTAGGGGAAAGAGCATCACAAGAGCGGTGGATGTAGCCCAGATTATTGTAAAGCGCATGGACACGCTTGGATACAAGATTGGACCCATCAAGCTTGGCTCAGAGACCGTCCAGTCGGAAGACGGTAGGACAAGAAACGTCTCTACCATCGAAGTCCCAATTTCTCGCGCCAAGTAATTAGGACAGAGCACCTATGCCGGTCAGCGTAAAGTGCACGCCATAGTATAGCAGGATTGCAGCTAGGGCCAAAAGCAATAGCTGATAGTATTTTGACTTGAGCACCGAGCTTCCCTTTGACGCAATGTAGGCGGTGCCAACAAGCCACGCATAATCCATCCATATGTGAAGTGCAAAAAGTATCATGATTCCAGCTGCAAAGCCAAAGGTGGCCGAGTCTGCTATCAGCTTCAGACCCACGGTGAACCACCAGAATAGAAAGAAGGGGTTTAGCGCAGACAGCGCGATGCCTGCAACAAATGGGCTCTTGCCACTTGCCATGGCTGGCGCAGCCTGGACATTCCGGTTGCTGACAACGCTTGCGATCTGCAAGCCAGCAAAACCAAGTATGCCAATGCCACCTGCCAGACCTATCGCGCCAGGATACTGGTTAGTAGCAGTCGATGCAAATAGCCCTGTAGCAAGCAGGATAATGAGAGGCAACTCTACTACAGTGTGGCCATATGCCACCTTGATTCCCGATCGCGCTCCCCGCCGGCTCCCGTAGAGCAGGTTTGTGAAGAACAGTGGACCGGGAGCAAGCACGCCGGACGCTGAAATCGCTATCACCTCTACGCCAAAGTCCAGCACGCTCATACTCTTGTAAAAATGCTGTTCTGTTGTTAAGGTTTTGGATCTACAGAATCGCTTAAAAGAATGGCTGCAGCAAAGACGCGGCATGGTAGACACTATACGCACCATCAAGCTCCTAGGCAAGTGGTCTACCAACAGGGCGATTGGCAGGAGGCGGCCCATCATTGCTGTGTTCAGCATGACGCACTACTGCAACTTTTACTGCCCGATGTGTCCCTTTGGCGATGCTGACAAGGAGGGCCAGATGAAGCTCGTTCGAAGCCGCGACCTCACGACTGACCAATGGAAAGCGATATTTGACAAGGTCTCGAAGCGCTGCATCTGGTCCATAATAGAGGGCGGAGAGCCCACCAGCCGGCCCGACTTCATGGAGCTAGTGAAATACCTCCACGGCCTCAAGATGCCGATAACACTAATCACGAACTGCTCGCTCCTGCACACTATTGACCTTGACGAGCTGAAAAAGTACATCCAGTTTGTAACATGCAGCATTGACTCGACTTACGAGGATCCATATTGCGAGGTGCGCGGGGTGACGCCACAGATGTTCAAAAGAGTGACGGACAATGTGCGCCTGTTAACAGCGCACAGAGTGCCACACTATTTCAACAGTGTGATAACGAAATACAACACGCAGGAGTTCATCGACCAAACGTACTTTGAGAGGGCCAGAGAGCTTGGTGCAAACGCAGTGTCTCTAACCTTTGTCGAAGACAGGTCAGACGTCCAATATTCGCTCCTGCCAGACAGAGAGACCATGACAAAAGTGAGCGAAAGAGTCATTGCCTACATGAAAAGGCCCGGCTCGCTTCCACTCATGATTCCTCAGGAATACTTTCAGCAGGTTATAGAACACGGTCGAACCGTGTTTGACGAATGTGGTGTATGGAAGAGTGTCTTTGTCAACGGCAACGGCACGGTGATGGTGCCCTGCTGGAAGTTCAATTCGGCAGAAAATGTTTACAGCCTTCTTGAAAAGAGCATAGACGAGATATGGGACGCTCCACAATGGGACATTGCGAGGACCTGCCACGATTGCAAGGTACTTGGCTGCATTTGGTACTCGTCCCAGCCTGTCACCACGTTTGCAAAGAACTACATGCGCGGGCTAGGGAGGATAATAGGCCAGAAGAGTCCCGAGCTGGCCGAAGCGGTATCGTAAGCCTGCAAACTTGTTTCAGAAAGGCTTTCGCACGAGCCCGGCATAACAGGGCGCTCGTTGCTCAAGTATTCAGATCAATGCTTGAAAGCTGGCCGGCAATCCGGACTGCGTGAAAATAAAGGTTATAACATCACTTCATTACTTGGAACAACGTGCAACTTTACGATACAATTGCAGGAAGAAAAGGGAGATTTGTCGCCAATAGCAATAATGTTAAGATGCTCCTGTGCGGCCCAACAGTGTACGACTATCCCCACGTCGGGCACGCGAGAATGCTCCTCTATTATGACATGATGGTAAGATACTTCAGGTTCAATAAGATAACCGTCAGCGTTGTTGTCAACATCACGGACATTGACGAAAAGATATTCCGCAAGGCGAAGACAACAGGAACAAAGCCTACAGAGCTAGCAGACAGATTCGTAGACGAACTGCTTCGCGATCTGTCTTCGCTTCGCATCGATAGCCTTACGCTTGCACGCGTCTCGGATCACGTCATGATGGCACGGCAGCTGGTTGTAGAGCTTTTGCACGCCGGCAAAGCTTACTCTGCCGGCGGAAATGTCTACCTTGACACTGCCATCATAGGATCATTAGGCGTGATGGCTGGGATGACAAGAAAAGACTTGGATGACTGCAGGCTAGACATCTCGCCAGCCAAGAAGTCGCCACCAGACATACTATTGTGGAATGCAAGTGAAAATTTCGATGTGTCTTTCCGTGACAGTATGCTTGGTAGCGGGATACCCTGGTGGCACATGCAGGACACTTCGGTGGCGATGGCCAGCTACGGTGGCTCTTATGACATACATGGCGGGGCAAGAGAGCTGGTGTATCCACACCACGAATCTCTCCTTGCACAGCTGAAGGCGCTGACGTCGCAGCCCAAACCTGTAAGATTCTGGACTCATGTAGGGCTGCTGCGGATAAGGGGCAAAAAAATGAGCAACTCCCTTGGCAACACGATCGCGATCCGCGACCTGCTCAAGAGGCACAGCGCAAACACGCTGCGATTGTACTTTTTTTCAAAGCATTACAGGGATGACTTTGACTTTGAAGAAAATGACCTTCGCAGGTTCCAACGCATCGACGATACCATAGCCGCTGCTCTGGATAGCCAACCACGCGCGGGAAAGATGGCTAAGAGATTTTTCGATCGCATTGAAGACGATTTTGACACGCCGGGGGCAGTGAAGGTATTGATCGAAGCCGCCAAATCACGCACTGCAGACCTTAACGCGATGGTGAACGTGTTCGGCCTACGATATTGAAACGATGGAAGATAACGAGTGGTCCTTCTGTTCGATGTGGACAGAGAGGATCAAGTCTCGCTGCGCCGATGTGTTGCTAAACAACAAACTGGAAGGCGATTATTTCTTCAACAGAGCAAGCGTATGTGATTGCCCTGATCCTGTTAAAGCGGCCGGCCAGATTGCAAAAATATTCTGGGAAAAGGGATTAGACTGCTATTTGTACGATAGGGATGACAAGTTAGCCGGAAAAGGCTTTGCCCAAATAGATACGATGCACGTTTTAGTGGCTAGCTCCACCAGTCCGAACAGCGGGACAAAGGTCGTGCAGATTGACCGCGCATTGCTGCCACTCTGGATAGACGTGTTTTGCAGATCTTTTGGAGCGTCCGAATGGAAGGGAGAGGTTGAAAGAATAATGAATTCCAGCTTTGACGGGCTAGAGTTGTTGCTCTCATACCATGACGAAGTGCCCGCAGGATGCGCCGCGCTTTACACCAAAAAGAGCGTGACGGGCCTTTATTGCCTGAGCACCGTCTCGAAGCTGCGCAGAAGAGGTTTGGCCAATGACATGCTCGCAGCCACACTCAGGCTCTCCAATAATCTATTTCTCCAGACATTTGGCAGCGAAGGGCTTTTACCATTCTATGAAAAAGCAGGCTTTACGCTTGCTTATACCAAAAACATCTATGTGCTCCGAGACGCAACTAAATTAAAGAGTTTGAAGAATTATGCAGTGAAATAAATCTATACCAAAATTTCTAAACACAATTCCCTATAGACAGAAATAACCTGTAAATATCAAATTTTGAATTACCTCTTGGAACATGCTGTACGGGGGCGATGGTGACGAGGGCTTGGGGCTCTCCATCCAGCGTCCAGCATGCCAAGTAGCAGCCTGCTTCGAGCCTGCATCAGTATACGTGGTTATCAAGGAAACTGACATCAACGCACTCAGCCTTGACTTACGTGAAAAGCAGATGATGATCGAAAAAGATTTGTCCTGCGACATCAATGCGTTCAAGCTCATATTGTATTTGTGCGCGCGACACGATTATGACCTGAAATATCTCCTCAAGGAGAATGAGCTGGAAATAACGAAAAGGCGGCACCTTGTGCTCAAGGAAACAGATTAGATTTATTACTCTGCATTTGATGCCCATTACATCATGGGCAGAAAGGTCAAGGTTGCTGTTGCTGGCGTTGGCAACTGTGCATCAGCTCTTATCCAAGGCACCCGTTATTACCGCGACAATTCCGAGGTCCGCAAGCCCGATAAGGATTGGATCGGCCTGACGGCCTACGATATTGGCGGCATCGACCCTTCAGACATCGAGTTTGTGGCTGCGTTTGATGTTGCAGACACTAAGGTAGGCAAGGACCTCTCTGAAGCGATCTTTGCCAAACCAAACAACACGGTCAGGATAATTAAAGAAATTGATAAGATGGACGTCAAGGTGATGAAGGGAGAGGTTCACGACGGAGTAGGGCGCCACCTTTCGCAGAAAGTCAAGGTAGCAAACGCTCCGGCTATCAACGTCGCTCAGGTGCTCAAGGACTCCGGCGCAGAGATGCTGCTCAGCTATCTTCCGGTGGGGAGCAGGCGCGGCACTCAATACTATGCTGAAGCGGCTCTTGACGCGGGTTGTGGGTTTATCAACGCTATTCCAGTGTTTATCGCCTCCACGCCAAAGTGGCAGCAGGCATTTGCAGGTAGGGGCCTCCCGTGCGCCGGAGACGACGTGATGAGCCAACTTGGGGCAACGGTTCTCCATAAGACGCTTGTAAAGCTTTTTGTCGACCGCGGCGTCAAGGTTGATGAAACCTACCAGCTGAACATCGGAGGCGACATGGACTTTTACAACATGCTTGACGAAGAGCGTCTCGAAGACAAGAGGATTAGCAAGACAAGCGCGGTGGCCGCCATGGTCCCGTACGAAATCCCAATGCGCATCGGTCCATCCGATTTTGTGTCGTTCCTTGACAACGACAAAGTGTGCTACATTTCGATAAAAGGACAGTACTTTGGCGGGATACCTGTTGAGCTCGATCTGAAGCTCAAGGTGGTCGACGCGTACAATAGCGCCGGAGTTATGATTGATGCTGTAAGGGCGACCAAGATCGCCATTAATAGGGGCATTTCTGGTCCCCTTGAGAGCATTTCAGCGTACTGCTTCAAGCATCCACCTGTGCAGCTGCCCTACTCTGTTGCTAAGACGAACTTTTTAGAGTTTGTCGAAGGCAAGCGAGAGCGCTAACAGTGAGATAAAAAAAATTTCACTAAAAGGAGCTGGATTGAACGCTACAAGGCATAATTAGTTCCTACGAAAACTCAATCCGATAGCTATCATTGGTTCACATAAAAAAGCTCGAGGTTTACGGGTTTAAGTCGTTCGGGTTCAAGAACACTGTAGTACACTTTGAGAAGGGCCTAGTCGCCGTGACTGGACCAAACGGCTCTGGCAAGTCCAATATTCTGGACGCCATCATGTTCGCGATAGGCGAAAACAGCCCAAAGGCGCTCAGGGTTGACAAGTTTCAGTCGCTGTTTCACGATAGCCAGAACAGCAGTCATCGGCTCATAAGGGTCAGCCTCACGTTTGATAACGGCGACAGGGGTATTCCGGTCGATGAAGACAATGTAACCCTCACTCGCGAAATGGAGGGACAAAATGGCGAGAGTCAGTATTCCCTCAACGGCAAGAAAGTGAGCAAGACTGCCATAATGGAATTGCTCGAGGTAGTGCTCGCTGCGCCAAACAAGCTGAATATCGTCCAGCAGGGTATGATTACAAGAATATCGGAGCTAAACTCTGATGAGCGCAGAAAGATAGTCGAGGACATTGTCGGGCTATCCTACTTTGATGAGAAAAAAGCGGAGGCACTCAAGCAGCTTGATGAGGCCGACAGAAGGCTTGAAGTGGCATTTGCAAGGATGGGCGAGATCCGAAAGCGCATAGATGAACTTGAGGTAGAGAGAAACGATCAGCTAAGGTACGACCAACTCGGTTCAGAACTAAAGCGCTTCAAGGCTGTGCAAATATCAAACACTATACGTACTTTGAAGCACAAGTTGTCGACAAGCACTCAGATCCTAGAAGCCAATAACCAAAAGTCGTCTGAGCTCTCAACGCAGGGTGATGAGCTCAGGCTAGAGATCGAAAAACTGGACGCCGAGAAGACAAAGTTCATCCAAGAGGTCGACGCGGCCACCCGGGCAAAGGCGCAGATGGCAAGCAGGACATCAAGCGTTGTTCATGATTCAGAACGCGCAAAGGCGATGCTTGGCGAGTTTGAGCGGCGTATTGTGGAGATAAATCGGAGGATGCCGGCAATTGACGGCGACAAACAGGTGATTGCCCAGCGCGTGGAAAATGCACGCATAGAGATTGATAACCTGAAGGCAGCCGGTGACCAGAAAAAAACAACAATGAATGAGGTGAGAACGAAGCTGGATGCCCTTGACGCGGAGATGGAAAAGATAACTGCCAAGATTGCAAAGTATGCCGCGTCCAGGAACAAGTTGGAAAAGAGGTATACCAAAATGTCGGCGCTAAAGGGGCAAATCGAACTTGCTGCAGCAATGGTCGAAGAAAAGATCAAGACAAGTAACTACAAAAAGAGTTCCAATGATTCAGCGCTCGGTGCGCTGCAGTCTGACATTTTTGCTGCAAAAGGAAGGACAGAGGATCTGGAAAAGTCGCTTGAGGCTGACAGGAAAAAACTCCAAGACGCATTCAAACTCGTTGCAGAGCTTGAAGTTGCAAAAACAGGTCTTGAAAAAGAACTTGCTGCCTCGGCTAACTTGCTTGTAAGGGCAGAGAGCCTCGCGACTAAGTTTGAAGAGCGAGCGAGCGTCGCCAAGAATGCGATGAACGAGGATTTTGCTATTGCAGAGTTGATGAAGGAGAAGGACAGGTTTGGCATCAGAGGCCTTGTACACGACATGATCAGGTGGGACAGGATCTATGAGCGGCCCGTGCTTGCAGCCGGCTCTGAATGGATGAAGGCCTTTGTTGTCGACAACATCAAGTCAATGATATTAATAGCGGCCTATGCCAAGGAGCGCAAGTTACCGCGCCTTAAGATAATTCCGATGGACGTTGTCAGTCGCTTCAAGCAAAATCAAGATGTGCCTGACGATGATGTCAACGTGATCGGCAGATTGTCAGACTTTGTGCACTCCGACTATGAAAGGCTGCCGGCATTCCTGTTCTCAGACACGCTCCTGGTAAGGAATTCATCCAGCGCTTTCATGCTCGCAAGGCAAAGTTACAGGACCGTGTCCGCAGAAGGCGAGCTGTTCGAGCCGGCAGGAGGCTCGATGTCGCTTGACTTTGGAGGCAAGATAACTGATATGACAAAGGCGATATTGTTTGGCGATTCTGTTGAGGACCTGCGCGAAATGCTTGCGAAGCTGTCAAAGACGATAGAAAAAAAGAGTGCAGAGTTGCAAGAAATTTCTGAACGAATGAGCGTCAGCGATGCCGAGAAGGTCAAGCTGGAGCTTGGCATCAGCAATGTCGAGAACAGAATCGCAAGTGAGCTGGAAGCCACAAGTGGAAAGGAAAAGTCAGTGTCACAATTTGCTTCAAGCAACCAAATTTTACAGTCAGAAGCTGATCTGCTTGCGACAGAACTTGATAAATATTCAAGGAGGCTCGAACTGTTGGCACCTGCCATCGACAGGCTGTCGTCAAGGCTGCGGAGCATCGGAGACGAGCCGTCAAGCAAGAGCGAGCTTGCTGCCAAGAACCTGCAGCGCAACCAGATAATCAAGACCATAGACACGACCAATATCGAGCTTGGCCAGGCGACATCAATGCTCGGCGGATTTGAAGGCAGACTCGAGCTTGACACGCGACAGTTGATCGAGATGGACGGCGAAAAGGAGCGACTCGTACTCGAGCTAGACCAGCGCAACCACCAGATTGAAGAGCTGAGAGCCAAGTCGCAGTCGCTTGAAGCAGAATTGAAGGCACTCAGGGATCAGGAACAGCAGATAATCGATTCTTCTGGCAGCGCCTACAGTGTGCTTCAGGAATACGAGCGCAAAATAAAGGTACTATCAGAGAATGAAAGGAAGTTATCAAAAGAACACAGCATAATAGACCGAGAATCCGCTCTACTAAGAAAAGATATTACAGACCTTACTGCAGAGGAGGCCCGCAAGATGAACGACCTAGTATGGCTTGGGTACAAGAACCTTCTTGACGAAATGGAGGTAGGCACGGCGATCAAGGAGCTTACAGATGAATATGAAGGGGTCAAGTCAAGGATCAACCTGCGCGCAGATGAGGCATATGTGCAGGTGATAGATGGCTACCGGGGCATGTCTACTAGACGCAATCAGCTGGAAAGCGAGCACAATTCAATCGTTTCATTCATTGAGCAGATAGTGAAGGAGAAGGAAAAAGTCTTCATGGAGGCGTTCCAGAGGGTAGACGGTGACATCCGCAATACGTTTGAGCAAATGACAGGAGGCGCAGCGTGGCTAGAAATAGAAAACCCGACTGACATATTCTCAAGCGGCGTGATGCTACTCGTGCGCTTTCCAGGCAAAACCGTACCCCGCGAGTCCACTGCGTTATCTGGCGGCGAAAAGACGATCGCTGCCACAGTGTTCTTGCTTGCGCTTCAGTCCCTCAAGCCCTCGCCGTTCTATCTGATGGACGAAGTCGACGCGCATCTTGACGCCCAAAACACTGAGCGCCTGTCAAAGGTTCTGCTAGAACGTTCGAGGGACAACCAGATAATAATGGTCACTCTGAAGGATTCGACTGTGGCAAAAGCTATCCTTATCTACGGCGTCTATTCGAAGGAAGGAGTTTCACAGGTAGTGAAGTACAAGAATCCAGCGCAGGTTCCACTTGCACAGATAAGTGAAAACAAGGCGTAAATAGAGAAGAAGCGGCTATTCTTCACATTGGCAATTAACCTCCAGCAGCCCAAGAGACTGCTGACACTGTCGCTTGGAGTCACCGCCACTATAGCAGCCGTCGAAGTCATAGGCGGCATTTTGAGCAACAGCATTTCGCTTGTTAGCGACGCCGTGCACATGATCACGGACGTAATGGCCATTGCGCTGAGCCTCTTTGCCATAACGATGGCTACAAGAATTCATTCTGGAGTCATGACGTTTGGTTATCACAGGGCTGAAGTTTTAGCCGCGCTCGCAAATGGAGTTGCATTGTCTGCCATTTCAGTTTGGGTGTTGTACGAGGCAGTCCTACGCGTCATGTCGCCGCGGCTGATAGACACGCCGCTTATGCTGACCGCAGCCGGCATCGGCCTTGCGGGGAACCTAACAATCATGTTCCTCCTCAAGCATCAAGTGGGCAAGAGCATCAATATCCAGAGCGCGTTTGTGCATGTGATCTATGATACTGTCTCATCTGTTGCAGTCATCATTACTGGATTTATTGCCTTTTACACCGGCTTCACTGTTGTCGATCCACTGGTTGCGTTCCTCATAGCTGGATTGGTGGCAAGGAGCGCCTATGCTATTGTGAGGAGTAGCACACACATACTGCTAGAGGGCGCTCCACGCGAGCTTGACGTGGCGCAGATCATTTCCGCTCTAAAGCAGCTGGACGGAGTGGTGGACGTCCATGACCTGCACGTCTGGACAATATCGACAGGTATGGACGCGCTGAGCGGCCACCTGGTCGTGCAGGACCAGATGCTGAGCCAGTCAAGCAAGTTACTAGACGACATAAACAGGCTGCTTGCTGAACGCTACAGCATCACGCATACTACCATACAGTTAGAGCACGAACAAAAAGTATCCTTCAGTCGGTCCCCAACAAAAAGTTAGTTTAGCTTCGACTATCAAACGTTCCTAACGGATACTGCGATTACGGATTCTACAGCTCGCTTATGTGGAATTTTGACATACAACCGGTGCATTCATAGATCTCGTCTCCAACTGGACCGGACACGTTGAACTTGACAATCGTGGTGCATTTCGGACAGCGCCCGTCCACCCTGCGAGACTTTCTTGCCGGTCTGGCAAGCATTTTTCTCCTTCTGCTACCCATATACTGGCAATAGAAGATTCTACCGTTTTATAAATCAAAGTTCAGTTATTGTTATATTACTTTGGCTGCGACAGCAAAGTCGTGCTTTTGCCTGACCGTTGTTGTGCCAAGGTTGATGGACAGGAGTGCAAGCTGGCACCCATGCACGTCGTGTCGGTGAAATCACAGGAAGGCGAATACATGCTTGCAGTGGTGTGCGACGACCATAAAAGCGGGCTTGAAGCGCGTTTGATCGCAATGCAGAAAGAGAACAAGATACCACAGGGCAGGATACATTTCCAGCCTGTCAAGGCGGTGGTCACTGATTGCGTGATGGGTATCAACGCGGACTATATCGAGCTGGAATCAAAGCGGGGGGTCGAATCAGACAGAAAGATTGACTAGGGTTCTTTTTTATAGTTGTCGTCTTTCTTTTCATCATCACAGTCTTCTAGCGTCCATGGGAACCACCTTCCAATTATCTTGCCCCAGTCTATCCTGAGCGAATAGTAAATTGTCACTCCTAGCACTGCGATGCTTGCAACTGCAGCTATAATGAGTGTCGTGTCATTGCCGGTCGATTCTGCCATCAGACGCTCTACAAAAGGTCTTCCAAGGTACACCGAGCCCCACACTATTGCTTCACTCATTGCAAGCTTGCCTGCAAATGTGGCGGCTGCAAACTTCCAAGGGCTGTACTTGGCAAGCCCAAGAGGAATGTATACAAGGTCGTCGGGTATAGGGGTCAAAGCGGCTGCAAACGCGCCTGGCCATCCGTACCTGCTTACCAGCTTTTGCAAAGGTAGCATTCTCTTCTTCGTCTTATCGCTCAGTATTTTGCGGCCGTAATAGCTAGCGAGGAAGATCACTGTTTTTGCGGCGACGGTTCCGATTGCGCTTGAAAGTGCAATGATATTTGGATCAAACCTTGGGTTAAATGTGGCGGTTATCAGGAGCGGAAAGTATGGGACTGGGATGAACGGGATGATGCTAAAGACAAAGCTGACCAAAAGTATGCCCAGATACCCCAGCTCGGGATCAAAAGGGAACAGGTCTTCAATGCTTGTAACCAATTGCTAACTCCGCTTAGTATGCTCTTGCAAATATTGCTGCCTTCTTGCTCTCTTGCCCGCAATAGATGCATTTGGTCGGCGTGTCTTTCTGTTCAAACGGTATTACCCTTAAGTCTGCCCCCGTATCTTCTTTTATCCTTTCTTCGCATTCTTCCTGTTCGCACCAGCCAGCCATGACAAATCCGCCCCTGCGTTCGATTATCGACTTCAATTCGCTATAAGAATCAAGCCTGAAAATGTTTTCATTTAGGAACGCCCTTGCCCTTGAAAGCAGGTTGTTGTGTATCTTGGTTAGCAACACATTTGTACTGTCTACCAATTCTTCAAAGTCACCCTGTATCTTCTCTTTCGTGTCACGCCTGACAAATTCGACCTGCCCCTTTTCGATGTCTCGCGGCCCGATGTTTATGCGTAGCGGCACGCCCTTCATTTCCCATTCGTTGAACTTCCAACCAGAAGTGTATTCGTCGCGGCCATCCATATGGGCCCGGATGCCGGCGCGCTTTAGTTCTGATTCTATTTCAGCAGCCCTGTTCTTCACCAGCTCGGCATCTTTGTCCTTGTGTATGGGCACTATTACAACCTGTATTGGCGCGATCTGCGGCGGCAATACTAGCCCCTTGTCGTCTCCATGAACCATTATGAGCGCTCCTATAAGGCGCCACGAAACTCCCCACGAGGTCTGCCATGCAAAATGCTCTTTGGTGTCTCTGCCAAGATATTTTATTTCAAATGGCTTTGAAAAGTTTTGCCCCAAATGGTGAGACGTCCCCATCTGAAGCGCCCTGCCGTCCGCCATCAATCCTTCAAGCGTTGTAGTGTATTTTGCGCCAACAAACCTTTCCCTGTTGCTCTTGTAGCCTGTTATTGTGGGCACCGCAAGGTAGTTTTCTATCAAGTCATTGTAAATCTCAAGTATCGTCATAACCTCCTTCTCTGCCTCCTCTTCTGTTGCATGCACAGTGTGTCCTTCCTGCCAGAGAAATTCCGACGTCCTGATGAAAGGCTTGGTAGCCTTGATTTCCGCCCTGAGCGCACTGTTCCAAAAGTTGATCTTTAGTGGCAAATCTCGGTAGCTCGTTATCCACTTTGCAAATACCGAGTACGCGAGTGTTTCAGAAGTCGGCCTAAGCGCCAGTTTTTCCCTAATCTCGTTGTCGCCGGCCTTTGTGACCCAGAATACTTCGGGCGTAAAGCCTGCAAAGTGGTCCTTTTCTTTTGAAAGGAGGCTTTCCGGTATCAGCACGGGCAGAAAGCCATTCTGGTGGCCTGTCTCCTTGAGGCGCTTGTCGAGTATGTCCCTTATCGACTCCCAAATTGCGTAGCCGTAGGGCCGTAGGACAATGAACCCCTTGACAGGGGCGTAGTCGGCAAGCCCGGCCTTGAGGACTACCTGAGTGTACCACTCGCTGAAATCTTCGCTCTTTTTGGTGACTATGCCAGGTGAACTCACGCTTGACAATTGCACAACGAGTAGGATTTATGAAGTTTGTTGTACAACCAGCGGCTTGCACGTTTTTCCAGATCGCCTTTTCCTGCCCTTCCGACGGCATATCATCACTGGTGACACGTTCAGAAGCGCCCGATCTTTATCCTGCTCGACCCGATCTCAGACGCTCCCTTTATCAGAAAAATGTCCCATGTCGGCCAACGTTGGTTATACCATGCAGTTTAAGAACATGACCGGGCTGGCGCGATCTACCATCAGCTTGAAATTTACCAATAATGCTTGAAAGAATGTATCTTTACAGTGGATCGCCCTTGCAGTAGACTTTGCCAACTGGTCTGCTGAAATAATTTGGGCAGACGTAACACTGAAGGAACCCGATCTCCTGTTTCAGCACAGGGCAGTCAACCGCTTCCAATTTCATACGTTTGACCATCTTTGGGCTTACACCCTTGATCTTTAGCTTGCCTTTATCATCCATCATGCCAGAACTCTGGAGCTCGCCTTTGGCCTCGTTAGTCATTTTGATCGGCTTTTCCACCTGCTTGATTGGAACGACATACTTCACGCCTTCAGGAAGGGCCTCGCTCATCCCAGCAAAGTTTGGCAACGCTGCTATATGACCCTTTGGGAATTATGCGAAATCAGTAATCCTTGTGTGCTTTTTGAGGACATGCCACAATTTGCTCTTGCGCACAATCTCCTGCCCTGACAGCGACATGTAGGTACTGGCAAACGATATTGCCTGCTCAAGACTTTCAAATTGCTGAGATGGTTTTTTCAGCGCTTCCCGCACGCCTTCTCTTATCTGCCAAACTCCAAGCGGCATGACGTACTCAGGATGTATCTCGCGAAGTACAATGACTGCTGCCATTCTGCGCCTGCGCGCCAAATGCTCAACCACTGCAAGGCGTCCCGCGAAATACGCACCAGCGATCGTGGGGTAGTGGTCAAGTCCTCTTGCGTCTTCGTAGTCGGAGCCTGTCGCGATCTGGCCGTCGCTGCTGAGCCATGACTCGATCATTTCGAAGCTCCACACATCGTCAGGTATTAGTATTATCGAATAATAATTTGCAAAGTGAGAATACTGTGCTACCTCAAATAGGTCAATTGAAGGGTTTGCCTCGTTCTTCTTTGTCAGCCAGCTTGAAATAGTGTCGTCGATCGCGGATATGCTCCACCGTGTTGGCACCAGCTTGCGATTCTTTTTCAATCCGAGCATTCCGACGCTGAACACCCTGTGGATGCTGCTCGTTTCCACTCCGCGCCGGTATAGCTCCATAATCGCGTCAGAAGCGCGCAGGTCAGTGTCATAGTAAGCTACCTCGATCCTCTGGTCGCCAGAAAGCGATGATGCCTTGAATGTCCTTAAAGGTGCGGCCGGCCCGAATGGCGCGGCTTCGGCGTTGAACTTGATTTCTTTTTCCAGCTCAATGTCTGTAAACGGCTTTTTTTCAAACGTGGCTTCGCTTTCGGCTGGCCGCTCTGACATGGCCAGTTCCTGCATGTCTGCTAGATAGCGACTAGAAGTGTCTTGTACGTTAATACTTAACACGCCTCGAACAAGCGATAGCCGGTAATTTGCAATCTCTTCGATGCTCTTGCCAGCCCACATCTCAGTCCTATCGAATATAGTTGTGTCGCCGTGCAATGGTGGAATCATGGGGCCCATCCTGACCTTCGGATAGCCGTAGCGACCGACAAATACAGATGGTGGGCTCGAGCCGTCAATGGTGTCTACAGCAAACTTGGCCGAATTTGCTTTGAGAAAGTGTATCCAGTTCTGTTCGAGCATCTTCTTTATGTCAGCTGGCGACGACAATGATCACAATTGCCGGACGTAGCATTTATAGCATTATCAGATCACCCCTGATTTCGTTATTGCCTCGTAATGGAGATCGATAGATGGATCCTTTGGACAAGGTCGTTCTTTCCGCGCTATATGCAAGCGCATTGGATGCTTCGGTTCCAGCATATGACAGACTCAAAGCAAGGCTCCCGCTGAGCCAGGAATTGTACAACTCCCGGATAAGCCATCTTGTCAAGATCGGCCTTATTGAAAAGTCCGACCCAAGCAAGCTGACGTTTATCGGCCGTGACGCGCTTAAGGTGGTGCTTGTAGGAGGAGTGTTTGATCTTATCCACCCTGGCCACATACACACGCTCAAGGCCGCAAAGGCAGAGGGCGATGTTCTTGTTGTGATTGTTGCAAGGCAGTCGACTGCGCAGAAGATAAAGAAGGACAGAAAGATCTACCACGATGAAAGTCTCCGTAAGGAATTGGTTGCTTCCCTCAACTTTGTCGACCTTGTCCTGATCGGCAGGGAAGGCACGCTATACGACACGGTAGAATACGTCAAACCGAACGTTATTGCCCTTGGTTACGATCAAGCGCATAGTGAAAAAGAGATTGCTGAGAACTGCAAAAAGCGAAATCTTAACGTGCACGTGATAAGGCTGTCGACCCCAATACCCGGCTCCAAGAGCTCGAAGATGAAAAAAGAGCTGGGCGATTCGATCTATGGCATCTAGGCCAGCTGCACCTGCACCTTTACCTTGTCTCCGTTTTTGATGCCTGTTTTTTGTTTGATCGACTCCGGCGCTATCACTTCGAGCATGCTGTCATCATAATGCGTCCGCTCCAGCACCAGCACGGCGGCGTTGTTCACTGTGCCATCGTTTATCACAGCTCTGTAGCACTTGACCCAGCCGTAAGTGCGCGTGCCGTCACTGAAGCCGTTGATGAAAACCGACGGATGCTTGCCAAGGTCGCGTCGGGCGTTCATAGAAATCTGGTCGATAAGCCTGACATTGAGCGTGCCAGCGTACGGCTCGTAGCCCAGTTTTTCCTTGAACTGCTTTCTATAGCCTTCGAGCGACATGTAGTACGCGCCCTCGCCCATTCCTGAAACCACGCTGCCCTCGAAATCTATAGCGGCCGGCGCTGATTCCAGCGCGGCTCTCAGCGAGGAAAAGAGTCTCTGTATTTCAGAGTAACCTTTGTCCGTGACTTTAACTGCAAATTTTTGTCCCTTCTTTGCGCGCTCCACATAGCCGGAATTTTCCAAGTCAAGTAAGTGTTTTGACGCAGCCTGCTGCGACCTGCCTATGCTCTTGCCAAGCTCTGTCGTCGTAACTTCGACAAAATTGTTGCGGGCTCCCTTTGAGAGGAGTTCCACTATGGTCAATATGTGTTGCAGCTTGATCTCAGGCATTATCGCTAATTGTTTATCCCTATGTCTCCGAAGGTCCTGACGCGAATGTCTCCCGGTTTTTTCAGTTCTGTTGTCCTGTGACCTACAATATATTCAATGCCTGCCTTGTCGGCTGCGTCTACTAGCCTCTGGGTGACAATGCCGTCAATTACCAGCAGCTTTCCGCCCTCGGCGCTGTCAAGCCTCTTGATGACTTCTGATACTGGCACCTTGAGCAGCTTATTCATAGACCCGTCAAGCACTACCGCCTCGAGCGTCTCATTTATCTGAGGATAAACATCGCGGATTGCAGTGAGTATTTCGGGGCTGTCCTCGGTAATCACTTCCTTAGACGGCTGCGCTGGCACGGGCACTGGCTCGTAGTGCTGCGTCACCGGTGTGCGATATTCCTCGCGCGGCTCTCGTTCCCTATCTCTTCGCGAGTGCCGTCTGTCACGCTCGCGATCGTGGTGCGCATGCACCGGTTGAGCGGTTGGAACCTCTGCTGAAAGGGCATCTTTTAAAATTTCGGCTATTTCTATCGGTGTACATTCCTCGACTTCCCTACCTGTCGGGGCCCTAAGCACCTTATCTATCTTGACTAGTCCGTGCAGCTCTTTCAGGATAAGGTCACCTGCTCTGTCTCCGTCCAAAAAGGCGACGACGCGCTTGCCGTCCGTGAGCTTTGTCACGGTTTCGTCGATCCTCGCACCCTCTATTGCAATGGCGTTGTCAAAGCCTGCGCGAAGAAGGTTAATGACATCGGCCCTGCCTTCTACCAGTATTATCCAGTCAGAATCGAAAACTCCGGTCCCGCATGCAAGTTGCGCCTTGCCAAAGCTCGTGAGCTTGCCCGGCTTGCTTGCATCATAGACATCCTTGAGCATCTCCTCGCCCTCGCTTATTGTGCGCGTTGCCCAGTCCTGCACTATCTTTTTTGCGCGGTCAACAATTACCTTCTTCTTTATTGCCCGTATGTCGTCGATCCCCATCAGGTTGAACTTGGCCTGGAACGGCCCGACCTTGTCGATGCTCTCTATGGCCGCCGCAATCAGCGCAGCGGTAGAGATGTCGGTGCTCATAGGTATAAGGGCGTCTCCCTTTGCCATGTTGCCTTTTGTGTCAACGTTGACTTCGATTCTTCCCACCTTGGATACTTTTTGCAGTTCGTTGAGGTTCATCTCTGGTCCTAGAAGACCTTCGGTCTGTCCAAAAATAGCACCGATAATATCGGCCTTCTCAACCAAACCATCAACTTCAAATTTTAACTTAACATGATATTTCACGATACCTGTGCTAGGCAATTTCTTTCATAACCTCGTAGTTTGTTGGTATGTGAAACAACTTTCTTTGCTTGAATATAAGTGCTTTGTGAACCTTGAGAGAATTGGTCCTAGGTGTAAAAGTACAAGTCCTTCCGGCTCCCGGTTATGCCAGACAGGCGCGGGGCATAAATCACCAAGTCCTCGACATGCCTCACTTTGCCGTTTGTTATTTTGGCAAGCGCCCTCTTGTATGACAAGCTCACGTTGTGTCTGTGGGGCTGCAGTTGCGATACCAGCCGACTCGTGAGGTACCTACCAGTCCTGTCCATGTCAAGAAGCAGGATTATCTTTTTGTCGGCGCTATCGTGGTTGTCGAGAAAATCTGCGATCCCCTTAAAGTGATGGAAGACTACAGGGCTACCGGTAAATCCCACCTTCGAGAGTGCCTCAGCGTCTCGCTTGCCCTCTACGACAATGACAGAGCCTTTGTCAAATTCCTCATTGAGCATGCGAACAAAACCGCGTAGCCGTTCGACTGTCTCGTCGTCATTGGCGTTAGATTGATAGCCCATCGGCCCAGCTAATATTTGGTAGTTGTGAGATTTAACATTTTTCCCTCACATGACATAAATACGCTCAATGAGCATGCCCGTTATTGCAGCGCAGGATACTGTCCGTGCAGAATATTGCATGCGAAACTCTTGGCACGCTTGAAGAGATGTTCCGAACTGACGGTTTTGAAATTGAGAACATCCATGTCCAGAGAGATCCAGTGCCTGCCAGTTGTAAGGACTATGACGCTTTAGTAATCCTCGGGGGCCCGATGGCAGTCTATGATAACGTGCCGTACCTTCAGCGCGAGCAGGATCTCATCAGGGACGCCATAAGGAACAACACACCAGTCCTTGGTGTATGCCTTGGATCGCAGCTCATCGCGCAGGCCGCCGGCGGAAGAGTCTACAAGGGCAAGAAGAAAGAGATAGGATGGTACGATGTGTATGTGACACCGGCCAGCAGCAACGACATTTTCAGAGGCGTTACCGACAAGACAATCAGGGTATTTCAGTGGCACGGTGACACATACGACCTTCCTAGCAACGCAAAGGTACTTGCGTATTCTGATCTCTATCCGCAGGCGTTCAGGATCGGATCTGCCGTCGGTATTCAGTTCCACCTAGAAGTCGATCGGCGAATCATAGAATCATGGATGCGCGAATATCGTGCCGAGGTGAGCCGGGAAAAGATAAAACCGGAAAGCGTACTGCCGGCCCCCGGCGACGTGACGCAACTGGCTGCCCGGTGCAGGCTTGCCTACAACAACTTTTCCAAAGTATTGAAATAGGCATGCGCGTTTCCAGCGGAGCATTTCAGTTAGTTCTTTACTAGCTATTACCCATCCAACTTGAGGTAACTATATAGGAAGCTGAACAGGCTTTTTGTCTCAATATGGCCAACGAGAAAGTCCAAAAGATCTTTAATGACGTTTATTTGACCATGGAAAAGGTAATCACAGAAGAGCTTGCTAAACAGGTCTTGACAGAGTACGGAGTGAAGGTGCCAAAATACGCGCTCGTGAAAAGCGCAGATGAAGCCAGCAAGCAGGCGCAAGCAGTGGGCTTTCCGCTCGTAGCCAAGATAGTGTCGCCGCAAATCCTGCACAAGACCGACGTCAAGGGTGTAAAGATCGGCCTCCAGAACGAGGCCGGTGCCAAGGAGGCATTTAACGACATGCATGGCAGGTTGAGCAAGCAGTACAACGTAAAGGGCGTATTGCTTGAAAAGATGGCGGCTTCCGGAGGCATCGAACTTATCGTCGGATTGCAGAATGACCCGCAGTTTGGTCCGGTCATAATGGCCGGCATCGGTGGCATCTACACCGAAATATTCAAGGATGTATCGTTCAGGATTCTGCCGATAACAAAGGAAGACGCGATCAGCATGATAGAGGACTTGAAGGGCAACAAGATCCTGAAAGGCTTCCGCGGCATGCCCTCTGTCAACATGGACATGCTTGCAGCTGCTCTTGTCAACATCGGCAGGTTCGGAACTGAAATGGCGCCATACTACGAAAGCATCGACTTTAACCCGGTCATTTTTTACGAAAACGACTATGTTGTAGTCGACGCAAAAATCCTCTTGCGCGACAAGCCTGATTTGCAGATCATTTCAATGGCCCAGCCAGACTCGGAATACATGGATCTGTTCTTCAACGCCAAGTCCATAGCTCTTATTGGCGCTTCGCCCGAAGCTGGCAAAGTAGGCAACTCTGTCCTTGAAAGCATGGTCAAGCATGATTATAAGGGCCGAGTGTATCCCGTCAATGCAAAAGGCTATCCAGAAATCATGGGCATCAAAGCGTACAAGAGCCTTGACGATATTTCTGAAAAGATTGACCTTGTTGTTGTCACAGTTGACCTGAAATTCGTGCCGGACCTGCTCAAGTCAGCAGCAAGAAAAGGGATACACAATTTCGTTGTAATTTCCGGCGGAGGCAAGGAGCTAGGAGGCGAGCGCGCCGCGATTGAAGCGCAGATAAAGGAGCTATCAAAGCAGCTGCGCATCAGGATCATTGGCCCCAACTGCATCGGCATGTTTAACGGCGAAAATCGACTTGACTGCGCTTTCCAGGGCCATGAAAGGATGCTTCGCCCTAAGAATGGCAACGTCGCGTTCCTGTCGCAGAGCGGTACCGTGGGGATCGCGTTCATGGAAAGCTCAGACACGTTTGGCATGAGCAAAATGATATCATACGGTAACAGGTCAGACGTCGACGAAGCAGACATGATCTGGTATTTGTCAGAAGATCCGCAGACAAGAGTTGTTGGCCTTTACGTCGAGGGCCTTGGCGACGGTCGCAAGTTCATGAACACCTCAAGAAAGGTGATCAAAGAGCGCCGCAAGCCAATAGTCGTGTTCAAGAACGGTAGGACTACGCGGGGCGCCAAGCAGGCAGCCTCGCACACAGGATCCCTTGGTGGCTCGTACGGAGTCGTCAAGGGCGCGCTCGACCAAGCAGGCATCATTTCAGTTGATAGCTATGAGGAACTGACTGCTGCGCTGAAGGCACTCGCATGGCAGCCAGTGCCAAATGGGGGCAGGGTGGCAATGGTGACCAACGGTGCAGGACCTATCATTGCGGCAATAGATCAGTTTGAAAGGCTTGGATTGCAGGTGGCAGAACTGACAGAGCAGAGCAAGAAATCGCTCAGGGATCATTACCCACCGACGTACGTAATCCAAAACGGCAACCCGTGCGACATCACTGGCTCTGCAAACGCTGACGACTATAGGTTTGCCATACAAACATTCATGGAAGACCCGAACGTCGACATCGTCATGCCGTGGTTCGTCTTTCAAGACGATCCGCTTGAAGAGACAATTGTAGATGTGCTTGCGTCGTTTCAGAAGCAAAAGAAAAAACCCATATTGATTGGAGCGATGGGAGGCCCGTTCACGAAAAAGATATCCGAGCGAATCGAAGATGCAAACGTGCCAGTCTATTTTTCTGTCACAGAGTGGGTCACGGCTGCCGGCGCGATGGCAAAGTGGACAAGAGTGAGCGGCAAGGCCAAGTAACCTTTCCTACTTTTGATTTAAATTAGCTTTTGCAGCCAGCTGTATTGTTGCAGGACCCGTCAGCAGAAACACGCCGAGCTTTTGGATTTCTCTTTTTATGCGTATCGATAGCAATTGGTGCAGCTTCCATCATCAGCGAGCTCGCGTATATCAACAACCTTCCGCTCTATTATTACGCCATCATTTGGCTTGGAAGTTTTGGCGCGGTGTTTGGCACTGGCGCTGCAAAGTTCCGCAAAGCTGCGCCGTCGATCCGGGGCAGGATGAAGACGAGCGTAAAGTGGCCAGCTGGCGCAAAGGCCCTCAATGGCCTTTGCTGGGCAGGGCCGTTTGCAGCAATAGCCGCCTTTCCATCTCTCTACCAGTACCTTATCTTGCTTGGCATCGGGTTTGGCAACCTGTCGACATATTTGCTGATTAAACAATACAATGATGCGGATAACCGAGAGCAGCTGATAGTTGCGGTGATTTCGCTTGTGGCGGTACCAGTCGCAGCGATTATCGATAGCTCGCTTTTTGTAGCTCATCAGGACATCGCGCTCATGCTGTCAAGGATTTCAATCGCAATCGCATATGCCGCCGGCGGCGCGTTCGCCTTGCTCGGAAAAGCGGGCCCGGTGGGCTTCGATCCCACGACTTCCGGCTCTCTTCAATAGAATTTAGAAGGCAGGCGCTCTATCCATGCTGAGCTACGAGCCCGCTCGGGAAACTGTTTTGCCAACAGTTTGCATGGGCATCAGAGAGGCGACCCGATCCTTTATAAAATGTTTATTGGATGCTTTTCCTCAGAAGTGACAGCTAATTGTCGGCTACGCATAGGCATTATGCTATTTTGCACACAACCGGATTGTTAATTATTGAAACAAGAATATGAAATTCACATTAATGTCACATAATTAGTGTAAATTCCATACCGAGAAACTATAATAGCCAGCCGACGAATTTTACAAGTGTTATCAAAGTGAAGTTTGATGGCTGAAAATACCAAGGATTTGCAAGGGTTTCCCCAGGAACAGATGAACAAGATGTTTAACTTTTGGACTGATGTCATGAAGCTTCCGACGATAGGCCCGATATACGCTTTTTCAAAGGATGTCAGCTCGTATGCCAAAGACTTTGTTAGTTTGGGAAAGGTATTGGTAGAGCTAAAGACCAACATGGACAGCTATTGGTTGCTCGTGAGCACTGCCTACACGAGGGCAATCAAGGAAATGATGGAGCGGGCCCCAAAACAATTAACTTCAAAGGACGATCTTGAAAACTATAGGCGCGCAGCAATAGAGGCATTTGAAGACGCGTTCACAGAGCTGTTTGCGTCACCGGAATTCTCTGCCGTCTACGGCAAGCTGTTCAGCAGCCAGCTGGATGTGTCGAAGGCAATTCAGGACATTGCGGAAAAGAATTTCAAGACGCTCAATATGCCGACAAGAAGCGAGGTTGACGAGATCCTGAAGGATGTTGCCGAGCTGAAAAGGAGCGTCCGCGATTTGAAAAGGAGTTTGGAGACAAAATATGACCAAGCAAGAGCTGCGACCTGACCAGGAGCCAGTTGTCCAGCCGCCAGCTGAGCAGGCGAAGGAAGTAAAGAAAGAACCGACGGTTGCCGAAGAGGTCAAGGAAGCGTACCGCAAGCTGGAAAAAGCGAAGAACATTCTTCATGCAGCCGGCGATATCGAGGTTGGCCAGACTCCCCACGAAGTTTTGGAAGAAACAAGGGCGTACAGGCTCTTCCATTACCAGCAAATGGTTACCAAGACGGCTAAGACGCCGATACTTGTTGTTTATGCGCTTATCAATAGATCATATGTCCTTGATCTCCAGTCCGACAAGAGCTGGATTCGCAGCCTGCTGAGTCAGGGCTTTGATGTTTATCTGCTTGACTGGAAGCCTCCGACCGCCGCAGACAAGTACGTGTCATTTGACGATCATGTCAACTGCTATATCGACGACTGCGTCAACACAGTTCTAAAGAAGACCCGGGCGGACAAGCTGACGCTGCATGGCTATTGTATGGGCGCGACTATGTCTACAATGTATACTACATTGCATCAGGAAAAAGTAAGGAACCTTGCAGTCATTGCGCCTGTCGTAGACACCGAGAAAGACACGACAGTCATCGGAAACCTCGCAAAGAATATGGACGTGAACAAGATGGTAAATATCCTCGGCAACCTGCCCGCCGAGCAGTTGTATGCGTGCTATTCTGCGCTCAAGCCGTTCAAGCAGGGTGTCAACAAGTACTTCAACTTGGTTCAGAATATCGACAACGACCAGTTTGTAGGCAACTTTTTGAGAATCGAAAAGTGGCTGTACGACACGCCGCCGATAGCAGGCGAAACGTTCAGGCAATGGATAGCCGACATTTACCAGAAGAACCTATTTGTGAAAAACGAGCTAAAGCTTGGGAGTGAACTGATCGACCTGTCAAAGATCAAGGTGCCCCTGCTTAACATCGTCGCAGACGAAGATCACCTCGTGTCGCCACAGTGCAGTGCGCCTCTTAACGATGTAGTGTTAAGCACCGACAAACGCCTCATGAGGTTTCACACCGGCCATGTAGGATTGATCGCCAGCCTTTACTCTCAAAACAACGTTCTGCCAAAGGTCGGGCAGTGGCTCAAGGCAAGATCGCAGTAGGCTTGCATACTCTCGATTTTGTTTATAATTCCTCGATTCACTAATAGGTATGAGTAACGAACTGTGTTTTGTGTGTTCGAAATGCTTTCTTGCCTTTTACCGCAAATGCAAATACGAACAGCTTTGCAAAAGCGATCATCCCGGGCCCGAGTTCAAGGGCGCCCACTGGAAGAGACAAAAGAGATAACCTACAGCGTAGGTATTAATATCGAATTTCATGTTCTCGATACATGGCTTTATTTGGCGTTTTTGCAACTCACAGCCCGGAATCGTGTCCGCTGAATAATAAGCAGAGCAGGGAGACATTGATACAGATCGACGACAAGATCAAGAACATTACTGAAAAATTCCACGTCAGAAAAATCCACGGATTCTACCTGTCGGTGCTTGAGCACCAATGGACAATTATTGTTGAAGCAGACACTGCTCACGAGATCGAGACCATGTGCATAGAAGCGGGCATTTCTGCTTTCAATACGATCAAGATAGTTCCACTCAACAACTTTGATGTTGTGATGAAGAGAATCAGGGGTATTTGATTCCCTGCACCACAGTTTAAATTACATAGTCAGTGACAATTAGGCTTGCCTAACGGTTTTGCAAATGAGAGGAATCAGAATCGGCATAGATGTTGGGGGTACGTTCACCAAGGCCGTGGCCATAGATATGACACAGGGCAAGATAATCGGCAAGGTCACGGTCCCTACCACTCACGCGTCAAGCGAAGGCGTCTCGAAAGGGATTGTTCAGGCATTAAAGTCCCTGATGGAAAAATATTCGATCCAGAACTCTGAAATTGAACTGATATCACATAGCACCACGCAAGCAGTCAACGCTCTGCTTGAAGGCGACACCAGTAAGGTCGGCATCATCGGCATGGGCGTCGGCCTTGAAAAATCAAACGTGATCAAGAGGACAAACGTCAAAGATGTCAAACTAGCGCCAAACAAATATTTGCACACATGCTATCGGTTCCTTGATACATCAAAGTACCTTGATGATAAGGAAGTTGAGCAAACAATATTTGAGCTTAAGGAAGAAGGTGCAGAAGTGATTGTTGTAAGCGAAGCATATGGGGTCGACGACCCGAGTAATGAAAAATTTGTTATGGAAAAGTCTGTCATTCCCGCCACCGCAGGTCACGAGCTGACCGGCATTTATGGTCTTGAAATAAGAACGCTCACTGCCGCAATAAACGCGGGTATCCTGCCTAAAGCAACCAGCACAGCAAGGTTTGTCGAGTCTGCCGTGCGTAATGAAAAGATCACCGCGCCTGTACTAATAATGAAAGGGGACGGTGGCGTGACAGACATGGGCACTTTTAGGAACAAACCCATAATCACAGTGCTTTCGGGACCGGCTGCAAGCGTGGCAGGCGCCCTCTTACACCTACGCATAATTGACGGGGTGTTTATCGAAGTAGGCGGCACCTCAACCAATGTCTGTGTTATAAAGGACGGCAGGCCTGAGGTTCGATACGTTACGATAATGCAGCATCCTACGTGCATACGATCGCTTGACGTCAGGGTTGCCGGTGTAGCTGGCGGGTCGCTTGTCAGGTGGTCCGGCAGAAAGATAACAGACGTGGGTCCTAGGTCCGCGCACGTAGCAAGTCTGCCCTACTCGTGCTTCACTGCACCAGAAGAACTTGAAGGCGGCCAGATAATCACTTTCAGACCAAAAGAAGGCGACCCAATTGACTATGTTGCAATCGAGTCAGCGGGCGGCAAGCGGTTTGCCATCACAAATACATGTGCCGCCAATGCCCTCGATCTTGTGCCTGAAGGCGACTATGCAAGGGCAAACCAGGCTTCAGCGAAAATGGCGCTTTCAATTCTTGCAAGCAGGCTTGGTACAACGATGGAGCAGGCCGCTACCATAATCCTAGACATTTCCGCGAAAAAAGTGCTTGAAATAATCGAGCCCATAATACGAGAGTACAAACTGAAAAAGGAGCGCATTGTATTCATTGGAGGTGGAGGCGGCGCGTCGGTACTTGTGCCGCAAGTTGCGCAAAAGTTGCAGCTGCCGTGGAAGATCGCTGAGGACGCCGAAGTGATCTCGTCCATCGGCGTGGCAGCTGCAATGATATACGAAGAGGCAGAAAGGACAGTCACCAACCCCAAGCCGGAGGACATGTCCGCCCTAGCCGAGCAAGTGAAAAAGGCAGCGCTAGAGCGCGGCGCGCTGCCCGAGTCAATCACCATCCAATCCCAGTACTTCAGTGAACGATCGCTCCTGCGCGTGACGGCAATGGGTAATATCTCACTTGACATCGGCACTGCAAATGCCCAGGAAATAAATGAGGACGAGGCCCATGTGCTTGCGTGTGAACTTTTCGGCATAAACGAGGGCGTGCAGCGCATCTTTGACATGAAGAACTATCATATTTTTGCGTGCGAAATAAGCAAGAAAAAACTGTTTTTGAAATCCAAAAGGCAACCGGTGCTTGTGCTCGATAAGTATGGGCGCGTCAGGCTTTCGGTGGACAACGCCGCCATTTTCAATGGATCGCCGGAACAGGTAGCAGGCCAGATAGAAAACCTACTTAGGCAGCACTCAGCTGATGGCAAGGACCTTGCTCCACAGGTACACATCCTTGACGGGATAAAGTTGATGGACTTTTCAAGTCTCACCGCGCCAGAGCACGTTTCGAAGGCAGTCCGCGACGAACTGAAAAAGTCCATCACCAATGATGTTGCCGCCATAGTAAGGCTTGACTAGAATGCGCACGCAAATTTTCAAATGCACTGACGACGGGATAGCAAGCTGCGCGTTGCTAATCAAAAGCGGCGAGATACTGGTATTTCCAACCGACACGATCTACGGCATTGGTTGCGATCCCTACAACGATCAGGCGGTTGAGCGGATTTTTGTGATAAAGGGAAGGGGTGAAAAAAAACCGCTCCCCGTTCTGGCTTACAGCGCAGCAGACATAGAAAAAATTGTGTCGCTTGGCGACGCCGGTAAGGTTCTTGCAAGAAAATACTGGCCCGGTGCCCTTACAATAGTTGCTCCAATTATTGACCAGAAAATATCACGCAGAGTCACCGCAGCCGGCAACAGCCTGGCAGTGCGCGTCCCCGCAAACAAGTGCGTCCTGTCGCTCCTTAAGCGATGCAGATACCTTGTGGGCACGAGCGCAAACCCGTCAGGCGATATGCCTCCAAAGAGCGCTCAGGAAGTGCTACACTCTTCACTTCGGGGCTATGACGCGCTTCTAGACGGAGGCCCGGTTGAAAAGGGCATTGAATCAACCATAGTCGACATTACTGGCAGTCCCAAAGTTCTGCGGGAAGGGACAATAAAAGCAAGCGAGGTTCTGGAGCTCCTTGGGCGGGTTTAACCTTATAGTTTCCACGTCCAGGTTCAGGGAAGAAGAGGCACAGGACGAAATCCTGGATCTGCTCGACATGTTTGGCGATCCAGACGCAGAATCCAAAATTACCGAGATTAAGGGGCTCCTACTTGCGCAGACGGCGCTCAATACGTTTGAACTCATTGAAAAATTAAAAGAGCTCGTAGCTTCAGAGCCTTGGGGAGTGCGCTACATCCTGCGCGTCCTTCCAGTAGAGGCCGTCGTTCCTACTGAGCTAGATGCGATCAGGCAAGCGGCAAAAGATCTTGCGGCAAAGATAGGCAAGGACAGCTTTCGTATAACTGTTGAAAAGAGGCATAGCTCGCTTGAATCAATTGAAGTGATAAAGGCTATCGCCGGCGAGATCGAAGGCAAGGTGAACCTTGAAAATCCCGGCTGGATTATTCTTGTCGAAATAATTGGAAGCCAGACAGGCTTGTCAGTACTCAGGCCAGATCAGATGTTCAGTTCCGTTGTCGAAAAGCGCAGGTGATAAGATTAAGATACTGGCTTGCCGACACATTGTGTATGAGTGCAGACAGACTTGAAGAACTTGCAAAGCAAAAGTACATCAGTCTAGAGACATACAAGAAGAATGGTCAACCTGTCAGCACGCCTGTATGGTTCATGATTGACAACGGCCTTGTATATGTTGTAACTCGCTTAACTACGGGCAAGGTCAAACGCCTGCGCAATAACCCGGTTGTGCGTATAGCGCCAAGCGGCTATAACGGAGAGCCCAAGGGGGAATGGATTGACGGAAAAGCCAGGTTTGTAGAAGGTGCCGAGGCAGGGCATGCCATACAAATGCGCAAGAAAAAGTACGGCTTGCAAGCGAGGTTGGTTGGCATGTTTGCCTACTCTAAAGAACAGACGGCAGTAATTGCGATCGAACTTTCATCTTAACATGGTTATTTTGCAAGTATGGCCGCCCGCTCTAGAAGATATTGCAAGAATCTGTAGTCGTCAAATTTTGCTGTCAGCCCAAGAAGGTTTGCTTGCATGATTTTCTTTTGTATATTTGCCTTCAGGATCCAATCATCAACTTCAAACTCGCTCTTTATCTTTTCAGAAAACCGATGAAGCTTTTCGCGGTCCCGTGAAAGAGCGACAAAGCAGCCTGCAGTGTTTTTCTTCAGGCCTGCCCTCTTCATCGCGTCAGAGATCTGGTTGGTGAATGCGAGCCTCAACAACAATTCTATCTCGCGCTTGTTTGCAAGCATAATTTTTCTTTTTTCGGCTTCAAGAGTCATCCTCATGATTCCAAGCAGATGATCAGTACCATAGACAGCGTCTGCGTTTACTGCCTGTATCGACACGCCATTGTGCTCTGCGCGGAGCCCATCAATAAGTTTCCCGACATCCCCCGCAATCCTGCGGACACCAATGATCGACGCGTGAATGTTATTGATCATGTAGTCCGCGCCGCCGTGGACCACGGTAACAATGGTGACTGTGTCGCCACTCTTCGCCAGCGTCTGCTGGCCCTGGAGGGCAGCAGAATCGACGCCGTTTACCGCGACTATCAGGTTATTTGGCTGCAAGAGACGTGAATCTGCTGAAATGCCTGTCAAAAACTGAAGAATTTCTGTGACAGATGCGCTGGGCCTTTCAAGGTCGACTGTGGGCTTGCCGACTGCCTTTTTGGCTCCCCCGAGCAGCCTTATTGTTATCATTCTTCCGTTTCTTCTGACTCTTGCTCTTCAGTTTCTCCGGCAGCTGCTTCCATCGAAGCCTTTTCTTGCGTTTCCTCCTTGCGCAAGTGAGCAGTGATGTATCCTGCAAGCTCGTTTCTCAGTACTTTAGACCTGACGACTGCCAAATCGTTGAGAGCTTTCTTATTAGCATCAAATTCAAGTCCAAACTTGTTGTGATACTTTTGCAAGAGCTCCGTAGAGATGCGTTTTATCCTATTCATCCAACATGGAAGGCAATTTCAAGGATATTTTATCTTTGTTATGCACCTGCAAGGTATGTTTCAGAGTTCTTTTGCAGTAGCTGTGCGATTTCCTCGAAGGACATGCCAAGGGTGCGGGCTGCAGACGCGACGACACTTACAAGGAACCCGCTAGAGATGGCAGGCAGGTTCTCGAAACATCTTGAGTATCTCACCGGGCCATCTGTCTCGACGAGTAACCGGTTCTTGTCGGTTTTTTTAAGGATCGCTTGCTTGTCTTCCGAGTACACGAGCGCAGGCCCGTACGACACGTACATCCCCATGTCCATAGACCGGGCCAATTGTTTCTTGCTGCCGGCAAACCAGTGCAGGAGTGCCCCATTGATCTTGTATGATGGCAGAATCTCCAGTATATCATCAAGAGCCTTTCTAGAGTGAATCGACACGGGTCTGTTCGTTGATTCGGCAAGCGCGAGCATTGCGCTAAAGACCCGCTTTTGCCTGTCGTATGGGACCTTATAAGTGCCGTCAAGCCCGATCTCGCCGACACCATCTATTGATTGTAGGTTAGACCTGAAAATTTCCTTAAACTTGTCCAGGTCCTCCCTTGCCGCGGCTTCCGGGTGTATTCCCACAAACTGTCTGATGATGTCGCGGTGTGAATTAAACAGGCTGAAGCTCCTGAGCGCGGTTTCAGTGTCAACCGTGACAGAACACGCGACTATTTTCATTGCTCGCAGGCCTGCTATGATGTGTTCTATATAGCTGGAATATTCATTGTCCGTAAGGTGGATGTGAGCATCAAATAGCAAAGATACTATGAACACTCCCAAATAGAAAATAAACTTTTAACATGGTGTCTGGCAGGTAATCGTATGTCTTCTGGTCCCGAGTTTGGCCTTGCAGCAATGTACCGCGTCATGAAAAAGTCCGGTGCAGAGCGAGTGAGCGACGACGCCGCAGACGAATTGAGAAAAGTGCTTGAAGAGGTTGCAGAAAGGATTGCAAAGCAGGCAGTCGACCTGTCAGTACACGCTGGCAGGAAGACAATAAAACCAGAAGATATCAGGTTTGCGGCTAAGAACGTGATAAGGCTTTAGACAAAATCCATTTCACGGATCTGCCGCTGCCCAGTCTGGCATCATTCCTCACATCGGGGTCTCCTCGCGGTGATCCATTGTAGAATCAGCCAATGCTAGAGCTATTGTGTGACGACCCTCATGCACCCTAGCTAGGGAATGGCCTGCTCCTTCATTTCATAACTGCAATCACCGATTCTTGCCTATGGAAATCGCCGCGGCCTGTGACTGTCGTAGAATGCAGAATTGATTTGCTTGAGAAGCTTTGCTTTTGATTTGTTGGCCTTTTTATTATCTCTATAGTCTTTTGCCTTCAACAAGATGCGAAGTCTGTCCAGTTCAACCAGATCTAGGGCTTTCAACCCTTCGTCAGAAACAATTCCCAACAACTTGCCAAGTTCAGCCTCATAGTCGTCTTCGCTATAGCTCATTCCTTTACAGATCTTTCTTTATTACATTTATTAAAATTGTTATCAAGATGAAAGCGCCGGGAGAGGGACTCGAACCCTCGAGTCCCGAAGGACATCAGCTAGCGCGTCCACCCTGCACCTGTGATCTCGAGGCTGACCCCTTTTAGGGTCTACCGTGACTTACCTAGCTTGGGTACCCCGGCGCTCTTTGTGAACTGGTATTGCAATTTATGCCTTTATCAGTGAAAATTATATAATCATGCGAGTGCGATAACAGCCGTGCTGGCGACATCAGGATCACCTTCAATAGAAGGGATAAGAAAGTTATCAGTTGCAGACATTGCGATTGCCGCAGGTCTTGCGGACGAGCTCCGTGACAGATTGCGCGAATACGCGCATCTTGACCCGTACTGCGTGCCGGATCCATTCGGCGACAAGGATGACTGCACCTATTTTGTTGTGCTTGACAGGGAGAACCTTAACAGGGTGGTGGCGATGTTTGCAAACAAGAAAGACTCGCTGCCCCAGTTGCCGTGGTCAACCATACTGGGCGAGCGGCTAGCCAAGGTTTCGATTTCAAAGCAGGACGCGCTTGCGCTGAAGCGCGAACTTATGCCAAAGGAGACGAACAATTTCTATCCATACAGGCGTGATGGCAGAATAGTTGGCTACGTCATGTTTGCATTTCAGATATGCGGGCAGCGCTAGTCGCGCATTTCAATGACAGATATTTTCTGGAACTGCCTTACCATCTGCTCGAGCGACTTCTTCACTTCACTTTCATTATCGCTTGAAATGCGGAGAACTTCTAAAAGAAGGTCGTCAAAGGTGATGCCATTGCACATGTTCCAGAGGGATACTGCCGTATCGTTCACTCTATAGGCCTCGCCTCTATCATTTATCAAAAGCGACGTGCCGTCACGGTCGTTGCCTGCCGCACCCCTCCGGAGAATTATTTTGTTACTACTTTCTTTCTTCAATAACATGCCGTCGTCATCAAGCTGCCACTTGTATGCATCAGCTGGTTATTATCCATATCTGTGAATTACTATAACATAATTTAGTAGAATGTTGGCACGTTTTGCCAATGTTAAAATAAAAGTCAATGGCAGAAATTTTCAGTGTTCAAAAAACGGGAAAAGGTGCAAAGGCACCTCGTCATTACGAGGCAGGCTGCGGACGGCATCATTACCTGGTCCAAGACGCACCACCCAAACGAAGCAATACTGATCCTGCAGGGCAGAAATACAAAAGACGCGATCATCGTTGACGGGCTCGTAATCCCGCCCTTTGCACAGAGCGGCCCGTTTTACTCCGGCTTTACAGTACACGACCTACCATATACTATACCCAACGTTGGCACCGCGCACTCTCACCCTAGCGGCTCGAATAGGCCGTCGCTTGAAGACCTCAACCACTTTTCCGGCTATGTGTCCATCATTATCAGCCACCCCTACGAGGACGAGACTATAGGCGCGTACGACAGAAACGGCAACATGCTGGAAATCAAAATTGTGGATTCAGTATGATCATTTCCGGCGGCCAAAGTCTAGCTCGACTCCGCGCTTGACCTCGTAGCTGAAGACAAATGACTCGTCTGGCATTATCGGAAAGCTGGACAGGACGGCCGCTGAGCATAGCGGACACTTTTCGATGACCCTGGTCTTGTCAAGGTACGTCGCGCACCAGTAACAATTCTCGCACAACATAAAGATCGAGGGGGTGCCAGTGGGTTTTGGCAACGTGTAGTGTATTGTATGGTAGTTAATTACATTTTGCTGAAGCTGGAAAACTTAATAAAAGAACAATCCCAATAAACATTGTTTGAACTGGGTAGGTCAGCAGATGGCTTGGATAATGGTATCTCTTGCCATAAGCCTTGCTCTTACTTGGTGGCTCGGCTGGTATGGCATTATCCCCGCAATTGCGATTTTCATAGGAATTTCTTACTACATGCGCAAGCGCGCGATGGCCCGCATGGGAATGGGTGGCGGAGGTGGATTTGGCGGCATGCTGGGCGGCGGGAGTGGAGGAATCAACTATGTCTGTATTGCCTGCGGCCACAGGTTCAAAGGCGGAGCGTGCCCCCGCTGTGGAAGCAAAATGCGCAGGGTAGATTTCTAGGCACATGACGCTTGAAGAGCTGCGACAGAAGGCATTTTTCCAGAACACGATAGATATTTGGATAATGTTCTGCGCCGAACGCAACTGGGACTGGTATGATATTGACACATACCGGCGTTTTATCAGCCACCTCAGCTCTAAGGGAGTGAAGATGCAAAAGTTTCCTCTTTGCATCAAAGAGTCAGGAGGTATGTACGAGCGCGGCAAGGATAAGGCACAGTTCCTGGACCAGCTCTCAAAGATACCATCAGACGACGCGTCTGCGTACACGCTTAAGCTGAGCGGAGACGTGATTGCCGCCATACGGTCATTTTCCAACTAGAGTCAAGAAAATTTCAGCTCATAGGCATTACAAATTAGCAGGAATATCTAAAACCCAAGTGCGGCAGTCACAACAGAATGACAGAAGACGAGCTGCCAGTGGGTATTCACGAGGAGCGCGTGAATGAATCGGTAGTTGAGAAACAGGCCAACCACGAGCAGCTCTTTGAGAGCATTGTAGGCTACATCGATGTAAAAAAACTATTCCAGATGTCGCTGTCTTCAGATAAGCCAGTCCACATACTGCTTGTAGGACCGCCGGCCTCTGCCAAGACTCTGTTCATGCTTGAGTGCATGAAGCTTGAACGCTCTTACTTTACGCTTGGAAGTCACAGCACAAAATCCGGCATGATAGATTACCTGTTTGAAAAAAGGCCGCGTTACCTGATAGTGGACGAAATAGAGCACATGCCGATGAAGGACCAGACGGCGCTCCTCAGTCTTATGGAGACGGGCATTGTTTCAGAAACAAAATTCCAAAAGACGCGCAACACCCAATTGAAAACTTGGGTCTTTGCTACAAGCAACGGTACTGACAGGATGCTGACTCCTCTTTTGTCAAGGTTCGTAGTGCTACACTTCAAGCAGTATTCTTTTGGTTCATTCCAAGAAGTGTGCACGCACATTCTTGGCCACGAAGGGGTCGCTCCAGATGTTGCGGCAGCAATTGCGGATGCAGTGTGGACAAAATTAAAGTCAAAGGATATACGCGACTGCATAAAGATAGGGCGGCTGGCAAAGACAAGGCAAGACGTCGAATGGATAGCTCAAACGTTAAAGACCTACAAACAATAAGGAAGAGTTAAAAGTTTTTGTGATACCACCATAGACGTGGGCCTTGACCTCAAGCCTCTTGTCACACCTGCTCCGCTAAAGCTGCAAGAACTTGCGACCAAGGTGGTTGCCATTGACGCTTACAATACCATTTACCAGTTCCTCAGCATCATCAGGGGGCCGACTGGCGAGCCTCTGGCAAACAACAAAGGGGAAATAACCAGCCACCTGAGCGGCCTGTTCTACAGAAACACTAACCTGCTGATGGAGAACGTCAAGCCAGTCTATGTTTTTGATGGCAAGGCAAACGCACTCAAAATGGCTGAAATACAGAGAAGAAGTCAGCTGAAAAAAGAGGCAACCGAAAAGTACCAGCTCGCGATCCAGGAAGGCAGGATGGAAGACGCGCGCAAGTACAGTACACGCACGGCCTTCCTGACTGACAAGATGGTTGAAGAATCGAAAAAATTGCTTTCGTACCTAGGCATCCCGTACATCCAAGCTCCGTCTGATGGCGAAGCAGCTGCGGCATACCTGACAAAGTGTGAACTTGCGTTTGCAGCCGCAAGCCAAGATTATGATTCGATACTGTTTGGCGCAAAAAAGCTGGTACGCAATTTGGCTATCAGTGGCAAACGCAAGGTACCAAATCGCAACGTCTACCTTGACGTCGAGCCGGAAATATTAGAGCACGACAGGATGTTGAAGGAAATCGGCCTGACACAAGAGCAGCTGGTCGATGTCGGTATACTTATTGGTACAGATTTCAACCCCGGAGGTTTTGCCGGCATAGGACCCAAGACCGCGCTGAAGCTGATAAGGGAAAACGGTAAGCTGGAGAATGTCCAAAAAATCAAGCACCTGCTGCCGGAAGTACCGTACCTAGAAATACGAAATATCTTTCTTAGACCGGAAATACCGAAGGTGGAAAAGGTCGACTTTAGTGAGGTCAACCGCGAAAAGGTGCTTGACTTTCTCTGCGTAGACAAGAGCTTCTCTGCAGATAGGGTAAGCAGCACACTGGACAAGCTGCAGAAAGCAGCAGCGAACCGCAGCCAGTCGCTTGAGCATTGGTTCGGCTAGTATTCGATGCTTTTATATAGAAATCCTAGGGCTAATGGCATGTATTGGTAAATCTACGAGCATGGCTTGCTGAAGGTATAGCCACTTTTGCATTGGTGTTTTTCGGCCCGCTGTCAGTAACGATGGCGGCCGCTGTTTTCGGAACAACGTTAACGATTGAGGGCATCATAATGATCTCGATTGCTCATGGCGCCGCAATAGGTCTGATGATCTATGCGTTTGGCCACGTCTCTGGCGCCCACATCAACCCCGCAGTCACAATAGCAATGATGGTTACAAAGAACATTAATGTCAAAGATGGTGCGGGTTATATCGGCGCGCAGATAGTAGGTGCGATTGTCGCTGCATTCACACACAAGGCTATTTTGCCGGAAGCTGGCGGCAGAGTAAACTTCGGCACTCAAGGTGGTCCAAGCGACCTCCTCAACCACAGCGCAGCTTCAGGTGTCGCTGTCGAGATAATTCTTACGTTCTTTCTGGTAACCACGATTTTCATGGCTGCTGTCCACAGAAAGGCTGCCGCCGGCATGGCCGGCATCGCAATTGGAGGCATGATATTCTTAATTCACCTAGTAGGCGTCCCGTTAACTGGAGCTAGTGTCAACCCTGCAAGAACACTCGGTCCGGCCATCGCGTCAGGCTACTGGGAATTCCACTGGATATACTGGGTTGGCCCGATAGTCGGAGCGGTAATTGCCGGCCTGATAATGCAATACGTCTACATAAAAAAGGCAGAAAAAGAGGCAACCGCATAAGGCGCTTAGCCAAGCGCCCGGGAGTGCTTTTGCGTGTGTGGGCGCTCGCCAGAGAACTTTCTTCGCATGTGGCCCGACGGCCTGCCGTAAAGTAGCTCCAGAAACCATGACTCGTGTTCTATTTCTTCTTTTAGAATATCTTTTGCAATGTCGTAGGTTGCCGGATCCTTGCCTATTGTAAGGTTGCACGTTTTGTTCCAGTTTACGATAGCTCCCTGCTCTGCAGTTAGACATTTCTTGAGGATCTCTTTCAAGTTTGTTGAAGGCGTCGGTAGCTGGAGAAACTCGCATCCAGACATCCTTACAAATTCCATTGCATCATTTGGTAGGGTGCCGCCCAGCTCGTGGATCCTTGCAATGCACGACTCAAAGTGGCTCAGATCTTCCAAGCGCGCGTCTTCGATGATACCCTTGGCACCCTCGCCTTCAAGGCCAGTGCAGTGTGTACGCAAGTTGGTAAAATAATAATAGGCCGTAAATTCCACCGAAGCATTATACACAAGCCCCTTTAGTATTTCGTCAACATTAGCACCGTTCTGCCTCAGAACATTTACTCCTACGACGTTTGGCTTTTCTTCTGTCATAATGTTCTTTTCGTCTCTTGCTGCGCTAATAAGTTTTTTCAAAGATCAAGAAGGAACCTTACCGCGCTTTTTCCCTTTTCCTGCGTGATCTCCATTTCGTGGTACGTCACTGCCTTGATCTCTACCTTGTAATGGTGCTTGTCAAGGTTTAGGCGCTCGCCCTTTGCAATTCCTTCAAGGAAATAGCCGTTCTTTTGTTTGATCTTGACTGAAAAATCAGACATCACGATGCCATCTTGTACGAGCAACAACATCACCTTGTCCAACCAATCAAAAAGAAGCGAATACAGATCGTGGCCCTCAGCGGTGATCCTAATCTCTCTGTCAGGTTTGACGGTCTTTAGCTCGACCATCGTGTCATTGAGACCCTTTGCTGCGTTTTCAAAGGCTTCCTCCAGCGT
The DNA here is from genome assembly GCA_036003785.1 of Nitrososphaera sp. Taxonomy (GTDB): domain Archaea; phylum Thermoproteota; class Nitrososphaeria; order Nitrososphaerales; family Nitrososphaeraceae; genus Nitrososphaera. Next base: position 6,384 of record DASYSB010000014.1, on the reverse strand, counting down.
TTCGCCGTATGCTTCAAGGATTGCGTCTGTCATGTGGTCAAGAAATCGGTAGCCGCCTGCCAACGCTTGCTGTAAGCCAACAGACCGTTATTATACGTTCATCGCAAAATCTAAATGCTAACGCACTGCTGGCTACTGGTGTGGTAAATCTAGAGCCTCCGCGTGGCATGAGAGATCTAGAAGCTGACGAGTTTGCCAACATTAATTATGTCCGCGATAAATTCTTTGAAACTGCACATCTCTTCAACTTCCAGCTGACAGAACCGTCGCCACTTGAAATGCTTGCGACATTGGAAGCGAAAGGCGGGGTAGCAATTTCAAATGAAATTTACGCCTTCAAAGACAAGGGCGGGAGGGATATTGCCCTCCGTTTCGATCTCACGATCGGCCTCACGCGCTATGTTGCTTCAAGGCGTGACCTGAAAATGCCTACCAAGCTGGCCACGTTCGCCGGAGTGTGGAGGTACGATGAGCCACAAGCCGGACGCTATCGCTACTTCCATCAATGGGACATTGAAGTGTACGGGCCGTTCAAACAAGATTCAGATGCCGAAGTAATCGAATTTGTTTCCACGTTTTTCAAGAAACTGGGCTTGAAGGTTGCAATAGAGATAAACGACAGACAATTGATCGAGCAGTACATAAAGACAAAGCTAGGAATTTCAGGCGAAGAGGCAATGCTTGAAATGTTCCGTGCCGTCGACAAAGTGCCAAAGAAAGGCGAGCAGGCAGTACTTGCAGAATACAAGAACACGATAGAATCTTCAAAATTACATTCGCTGATAGAGCTGTCAAAAGTTAAAGGCACTGCCGACGAGGTAGCCGCCAAAGCAGATGTGAAAGGGCTTGAAAGCTGGCAGAAATTCTCCTGTCTGATGGATTCGCTCAAGACAAGAAAGGTTGAACGAGCGCGAGTTAACCTTGGAATCGTGCGTGGGCTTGACTATTATTCTGGCGTCGTCTTCGAAGCGTTCGATGCGTCGTCTGACTCTGGCGCGCTTGTTGGAGGCGGTAGGTACGACAGGCTCACTGAAGCGTTTGGCAGAAAAGATATCGGCGCGACCGGAGTTGCTGGCGGCGTTGAACGAATAGTGATGGCGCTCCAGAGGCAGGGCATACTAAAGCAACCTGCTAAGGCGCTAGCATATGTCGCGTACGCCTCGGAAGATCTTCGTGACAGGTGCGTTGCAGTTGTTTCTACTCTGCGAGCAGCAGGCATAGCCACTGATTACGATATCCTTGGCAGGGCTCTTAGAAAGCAGCTCGACGACGCTTCGATGAAAGGTGCAGCGCTTGCGGTTATTGTCGCGCCATCTGAAATTGCATCGGGCCAGATGATCGTCAAGTCGATGATAGATGGGGCTGAAAGCAAGCATCCGGAAGCCAATCTTGTAGAGGCGGTTCGCAAAATGCTCAAAGCTTGATCATTGCTGCACTTTTCATTTTGACCATGCCGCTTGGCTTTTTCTCATAGACAACCCTGACTACAAGGTCTGGTGGGTCGTAGCTGATATACAGGTCGCTGGCGTTTAGCAGCTGCATATCATAGTTGATCTCGATTCTGTCCGCTCGTATGCCATTTTCTGCCAGTCTCTTTTTTGCCCTGTCCACAAGCTCCTGATCAGAAGTATTGGGTGCCAGAAAAATTCTCGCGGCGCTTGCAGCGAGCTGCAACAGGTCGGCCATCATGAGTGTCGAAAAGCCAAACGGCTATTAACTTTTGCTCGGGTCTGCGGTTCCCGCCACTTTAAACCTATATTGGTGGCCAAATTCGCCGCGATACATTCTGGCGTAACTTTCCGCTGCGTCGTGTGTTGCAAAGGTTTGCCTCACACCATCTATTGAAACCTGTTCTCCATACAGGTTGACTATTTCAATCGTGTACGACTTTGGCAGCTTTCTTGCCTGTCTGAGAAGCAGGAAAACGCTTATTGCAAAAAAAAGCGCGGCGGCCATGAATATCAATGCAAACTCAAATCCCCGCGTAAACGCAACGAATGGGCTGACCAAATTTTCGTTCAGCCAAGAGTAGGTCAGTCCGAACATCTGGAAAAACATGGTTGGTACGCTCGCTAACAGCATTGACATATGATCTCCCGCTTACAGCCAAAATAAGCCTTTTGGTGTCCCGCATAATACAGCTATTTTAGATCAGTATCATTGTTTAGAATCGCCACTGCTCGTTATGAAAAGTTAAGCGTGTGGATTGCATATGTTACATGAAAGATATTTATGAGAATGAATTGCCCTCCTCAAGATAAAGGGGTGCGTTAGTTGGCTGACGTGATTTCTCACGATGTTTTGATAATAGGTTCTGGCTTGGCCGGGCTTCGCGCAGCTATTTCGGCCGCTGCAGCAGACAAAAAGCTTAGCATCGGCGTCATTTCCAAAGTACAGGTCATGCGCTCGCATTCGGTGTCGGCAGAAGGCGGAACGGCAGCAGTCCTTTACGAAGAGGATGGGGATAACCAGGAATCCCACATATATGACACTATCAAAGGAAGCGACTTTCTTGCCGACCAAGACGTGGCAGAACGCCTTGTGCAAAACATGCCCTATGAGATTTACCAGATGGACCACTGGGGGATGCCGTGGTCAAGGCGCGAGGACGGGAGGATAGCCCAGCGCAAGTTCGGAGGCTACTCATTCCCGCGAGCAACTTTCGCCCAAGACAAGGTTGGGTTCTACCTTATGCAGACGCTTTATGACACGTGCCAAAAATATGACAATATCCATTTTTACAACGAATGGTTTTGTACCTCCATACTTCATGAGAGCAACACATTCCAGGGCATCACTGCAATTGAGCTGAAAACCGGCGACTTTGCCATATTTAAGGGGTCTTCGGGAATAATATGCACCGGCGGAGCCGGGAGAATCTACAGCTTTTGCACATATGCATTTTCATCTACGCCTGACGGGCTGGACTTGGCGTTCCGCGCTGGTCTTGCTCTCAAGGACATGGAATTCGTGCAGTTCCACCCGACTGGCATACTTCCTTCTGGCATCCTCATAACAGAAGGAGCGAGAGGTGAAGGCGGGTACCTGATAAACAACAAAGGCGAACGCTTTATGCAAAAGTACGCGCCCGGCAAGCTCGAGCTCGCGCCAAGGGATGTGGTATCGCGCTCGATGATAAAGGAGATCCAAGAAGGGAGAGGCTTCCGACACGAAACCGGTGTCAACTGCCTAAAGTTGGACCTTACGCATTTGGGGGCCGAACGGATTAAAGAAGTTTTGTCAGGCATACGCGAAATTGGGATCAAGTTTTCTGGCGTCGACATCATTGACGAACCTATAGAAGTGAGGCCGGTGTGCCACTATATGATGGGAGGCATACATACCAACGTCGATGGCGCGACTGAGATGGCTGGCCTTTGGGCTGCCGGCGAAGCTGCATGTAATAGCGCTCATGGAGCAAACAGGCTTGGTGCGAACTCCACATCAGAGTGCATAGTGTGGGGAAGGATTACCGGCGAGCTTGCTGCCAAATACGCCCGCGATCGCAAAGTGAATTCTGTGCAGGGACAGCAGGTACTTGATGAGGAAAAGCGGATTTACGACGGGTTCTTCCACGGAAGGGGCGATGTGAACCCCTACGAGGTAAGGAAACAGCTGACCGACACAATGGATGCCAATGCGTACGTCTTTAGGAACGAACAGGCGCTCACCGAAGCTCTGAAGAAGGCGAAGGAGCTCATGGCCGCGATGTGGAAACACGTTGACGATAGAGCCAAGGAATACAATACCAACTTTGTCAACGTAATGGAGACAGACTCCATGCTGAGAACTGCCGAAGTAGTGTTGATTGCAGCACTGAATAGACGCGAGTCAAGAGGCGCGCACTCAAGAACCGATTACCCCTATCGCGATGACACCAACTTTTTGAAGCATACGCTAGCATACTTTACGGGCAACGGCGGACCCAAAATGACCTGGCACCCAGTGACGTTTACTCGCTATGCACCGGTGGAAAGGAAGTACTAATGGAAGTAGCTGACCGCAACAACCGCGAAGGCATCAAGGGCTGGCTCAACCCAGGCCGCTATGGTTGGGAACGAGTGTCCTACTGGCTGCAGAGGCTGACAGGTGTCGGACTTCTCGCATATTTTGTTGGCCACATCTACGAGACAAGCTCGCTTACGCAGGGTCCTGACGCGTGGGCCGCAATGCTCGAGCTAACACAAACGCCTATGGGCCACCTAATACTGTTGCTTGTAATTGGAATGAGTACCTACCATTCTGCCAACGGCATTCGGCTGATATTCACCCATGGCGGCAAGGGGCTTGGTAAACCTGGAAGACCAGACTACCCGTACGACGCAGTTTCGCTCAACTACAGGCAAAAATCAGGCATCTGGATAGCACTGATACTGGCTGCAGCCGCTATGCTTTATGGCGCGTCCGTGCTCTTTGGAGGCGAATAAAATGGCAATGCTTCGCGAAAGCCAGATAATGAAAATACACTACATTACTGGCATTGCCGCGTTGTTTGTTGTAGCGGTACACATCTTGATGCGCCTGATAATGCCATACAACCTAAGCCTCGAGTACGAGAATGTGATTGCCAACTACCACAACATCCCGTATGTTGTGTTGCTCGAGTCGATACTTGTACTCATAGCCATCCACGGCTTGAACGGCTTGCGCATCATTCTGCTAGAGTTGCGACAAAGCAAGGCGTGGGAGGACGGCGTAACAATATTGACTATAGCGGCCATGATGGCAGTGATAGCGTACGGGACACGTACCATCATCATCGCAAATGGATTGGGATTCGAGTAATATGACTGAACAGCTAATTGAAAAAATAGGAAAGATTGAAAGAAAGCACGGGAAAAGAGAGACAATCCGAAGCACGGTGCTGCTCAAGATATATAGGCGGAACCGGCGCGCTGGCGAATCTGTGCATTACGACCGCATCGAAGTGCCGGTGCGGCGCTGGACCACAGTACTTGACGCGCTCCTGTACGCCAAGGCATACAAGGACCAGAGCATAGGCATCCGCTATTCTTGCAGGATGGCGTCTTGTGGATCATGCGGCATGAAGATAAACGGGATCCCGCGGCTTGCCTGCTATACCAAGGTGTCAGAATTGGAAGGATCTACGGTGACGGTCGAACCGCTTGCCAACTTTCCGCACATTCGCGACTTAGTCACGGATTTTTCAGAGTTCTTTGCGCATCACCGTGATGTGCGACCCTACATACAGAACGATGAGGCTGACATCAAGGACAAGACAAAACTATCAGAGAATATTCAGAGCCCAGAAGATCTGGATAAGTTCCTACAGTTTTCATACTGCATCAAATGCGGTCTTTGCTATTCCGCTTGCCCCACTGTTGCTACTGACACGAAGTTTCCCGGACCACAAGCTCTTTCGCAGGCGTATCGCTACTTTATCGACAATAGAGACGCGGCAGGCAAAGAAAGAAAGAACATCGTGGACGAGAGGCACGGCATATGGCGCTGCCACTTCGCCGGTTCCTGCAGCTCGGTATGCCCTAAAGGCGTGGATCCAGCGTTAGGCATCCAGCTATTGAGGGGGCACCTGTTGGGCTTTTCAAAGAACGAAAAGAAAGTAGCCAAACTGCGGGAAAAGCAGAAGAGAGACTAAGCAGATGGTTTGTTTTCTGTCGACTTGGCAGGGTACTTGCTCTCGTTGACCTGCTTGTTTATCGCATCAGCCATGAAGTGGTTGCTGACGTTCACCTTGACTTCGTCGATGCCTGATAACTTGTAGATGTTGTCCCGGACGTCTTGGGCAATCTTGAAGCCAAAGACCGCTGGGCAGAACGGGCTTGTAAGGTGCAGGTCTACATTTACCTTGCCTGTATTGATATCGACCTTATCCACCAGTTCAAGTTCCATTATGGAAACACCAATTTCAGGATCGACTATCTTGGTCAGCTCGTCAAAGATCTTTCTGCGAGTTTGCTGCAGCTGCTCTTCCTGACTCATATTACAATAGACTTGCTGCGGATACTATATTTAACCATTGCAGAGAATCAAAGGAAGAAAATTTGTGCCCCTTGATGTTTATCAGACAGTGTGCTGGCGACGATCTCGCTCAACTGATGTTTGCTTTCTTCTGGGACCAGCTCTATCAGATCCTTGGTGATGATGTCCTCTTTTTGCCCCGAAAAGAATCCGAGCACGACCACAAACGGCCTGCCGCTTCCATGCGAGCACAGATACAGCAGTTGCCTGTCTCCAATGCCAACAACGTCGCATCCGGAAAGGTCCGCGGGATATTCTATTAATCGTGTTGACTCTGCAAGCGCAGATTCCATGGACAATGCATTGCTAAATGGTATAACAGTGAACAAGCTAGTACCCATTAACAAAAGGATGAACTGGAGTTAGCTAATGTATAATCTTAAA